>JAUIKB010000412.1 GCA_030430975.1 Polyangia bacterium | reverse complement strand
GAGGTCACGTTATCTACATCGGAGCTCAGGTACGAGGTTTGACGACCGACATCGTCGAGATCCGCGCCCGACTAAAGGATGTAGAGACGGGAGAGATTCAGGCCGAAGAAGCCCGCACCGTGATCATGAAGCCGGTGCCCGACAAAGAAGGCTGGCTTGAACCGGACCTACGTAGCCTCAGCCAGGTGGCCCATATTCCCGCTTGTCCGAACTACGACACGAAGTCGATACGAGACGAGGAATGGAGCCTTGAGATGGTGATAACCGAGGAAGATGCCTGCAAGAACTCTGGCAAACTCGTCATGAAGGTTGTCCCAACCTGCATGCAGACGGACCTGGACGAACTTGACCGCTGCGAGTGCGAATGTGAACCCGGCTATTCGCTCGGCAAGTGCAACTAGCGTCACGACTTCAGGAGGTGCTGAGGCACGCCTAACGAAACCAGGCGACGAACTAGCGCGGCCTAGTTGCACATGACCGGCGGGGGCGTGGCGCCCACATCGAGGACCTCGATTTCGAAGCCACCTGAGCAGTCGTCGGAGATCCGCCACACCTCGATCGGTGCGGTGGTCTCTTCCGTCTTCAGATTGAAGTCCAGCTCGCCGCTGGCGCCGGTCACATTGACGCGCTTCTTCTCGCGAAACGCTTGCACCACTGATTGCCACTGCGGACCGCGAATTTCCACATCGATGCCACTCGGCGAGCTCGTACGACGGATGCCTCGCGCGATCTGGAGACCGGACACCGATTCGTCTTGCAGGTAGGACCAGGCGGCCCCGTACAGAACCAACCATGCTGCGTCGTAAGCCTGGGCCGTAAACGAGAACTGACTCACGTCGTCCTTGAACTCCGCCGCATAGGATGCCTGGAAAGCCGAATAGACGGGACCTGACACAGCCTTCGGACGCGTTCCGCGAACCCGCGCAAACAAAGCCTCCGCACCGGAATCTATGAGATCGGCGTTGGCGGCGCTGTCGGTGAGGAAGATCTGCTTGCCGTCAAAGTCGGCGCCCGTGGAAGCCGCGGCATTCAGGAACTTCACGCCGTCGCTGGTCTGCGACGACACGAACAGAACTTCTTCTGTGTCGCTGGACGCGACGTCAACAGCGAGGTCCGCGATCTGCGTATCGGACGAAAACACCTTGATATCGGCAGCACCGAATTCTTCCTGGAAAACGCGCGCGAGTTCGTCGCCGTAAGCGCCCGTCTCGTTCACGACCGTCACCTTCGTGACGCCTCGCGCCTTCATGTCGGCAGCGATGATCTCGCCCTGCAACGAGTCCGGTGGAGCGGTGCGCCAAAGGAACCCAGGATCCTTGTCGGTCGGGCTCGTGTTGTCCTGCGCCGTGAGCGCAGGGCTCGTCGCGGATGGCGAGATGACCACGGTCTTGCTATCGCGAATGGCGGAGAAAACCGCGCCCGTGTCGCTGGAAGCTGCGGGCCCGACGATGGCGGGAACGCCGAGCGTGTTGACGAGCCACTCAGCAGAGGCCACGGCGGCGTCCGTCCGCTCAAGTGAATCGAAGTCTGCGTTCTCTTCAATCGTGCAGAACACGATGCCGAACTTCTTGCCGTCGATGCCACCTTCAGCATTCGCCTGTCGGAACGCTAGCTCTGCAGAGTTTTCGCGTGCCTGGTGAGTGGTGACAGATCGATCCATCAGGTTGCCGATCACCACATAGTCTGCCCGGTCCGAACGAGTGAAGAGCTTCTCAGGGTAGGTCTTGGTGCAGCGCGCCGTCGGTTCGAGGTCTACGCACTCGCCGCCAGTACCGCAGGACGACGCAAACCCGTTGCGTTCGCGACAGTCCGAGTCCGACGCGCACGCGTTGGCGGAAAGGATACAGTAGCCGGCACTTCCGCAGAGGTGGCCGTCACCCAAGGCCTCCACGCATTCGGCGCTGGTCTCGCAGTCGGTCTGCGAAACCGTGGTCAACGAACAACTCGCCGCCAACAGCGTCGTGATGGCGGTAAACAGCGCCGCGCCTCGGCGCACGATTCGTCCCGTCAATCCGTCTTCGATCGGTCGCATTAGAAGCGCCCCCTGAAGCCGAACTGCCCGCCGCCGGGTTGTGGAGCCACGAACAAGGCCGCGCGGGGCGCCGGGCGGCTCACCGTCTCGGAGCCGTCGTCATGCGACAACACCAGCGCAAATCCGATGCCTCCCAACAACAACCCCGCACCGAAACCGATATCAGCCCCTAGAGCGAGGGACTTCTCGCGATCGATATCGTCTTCCGCCTCGGCCAGGCATAGCTCGTCGCTGCATTTGTCGCTCGCGGAGCTGTGTGCGGAGCGCGCCAAAATTCCGAGCACGGTACCCGCGATCAAGGACGCGCCACCCAGCCCGAGCAGGACGTAGCCGACGGTCGGCGAGCTGGTCGAGTCACGCGGCCCGTCATCGGTCGGACCCGTCGAGGGCGGCGCAGTCGTCTGGCTGTCGCTGGTTCCGGTCGTGGCGGGCGCCGACTGCGGGGTCGGCGTCGGCTTGGGTTTGCCTGGGTTCTTGGCGGCCTTCTTGTTCTCGGCGATGCGCTTCCGCAACGCCTTAACGCGAGCGTCGATTTCGCTCTGCTCTTCCGGGGCCGCGGCGGGCCGGTACAGTTCGAGTGCTGCGACGGCCTCCTCAAGCTTGCCGAGACGCTCGTACGCATTCGCTAGATTGAACTGAAGCTCCGGGCGCGGACTCAACTCGTAGGCGCGCGTGAACTTGGCGATCGCGTCTTCGTATCGACCGACGCGGTATGCTGCATCACCTTCGGCGTAGAGCGTGCGCGCTTGGCTCTCCGACGACGCGGAGGCACCTGCTCCTGGCTGCGATTGCGCCACGCCGGTAGCCAGTAGCCCGGCGATCAATAGCGCTGGTGCACAGATTCGTTTCATTGAGTTCAGTCCTCTTCGACTCACTTGGCCCATGGATCCTTGTTGTCTGACTTTGGAGTCGGCTTGCCCGATTTCCACGGGTCTTTGTTGTCCGACGCGGGCCGCAATGTGGGCGACTTGGTCGGCGTTGAGTCCGATTTCACGTCGGACGCCGACTTCCCCGTAGGCCGCTGTTTCGCGCGTCGTTTGGCACGACGCGCCGCGGTCGGCGCTCTGCGATTCGACTCGTCGACCTCCGGCTCGGCTGACGACTCAGCAGCGGCTTCCGGCTCAAGCGCGATGTTCTGCGGCGGAGAGACGTCGGTGAACTTAACGCTTCGCGACTGAAAGCCAGCCGCCGTAACAACTAGCTCGTGAACGGTGCCGTCCTTGGGGAGACTCGACGCAAACGCCCCGGTGGCTACCGGTTTTCCATCCAATTGGATCGCCGCGGACGCCGGAGTCGCCATCACCTTGACCTCAAACGTACCGGGCTTAGCCGCAGCCTGTGGCTCCGGCGTGGCGCTGTTCTTATTTTTCCACACAAAGAACCCGCCAACACCACCCGCTAGCAGTAGCAGCGCTACGATAGCCAACCATGGGAATCGCTTCTCCGATGCGGGTGCCGCGGCGGACGAAGTAGTGGGCGCCGCCGACAACAGCGAGGACGACGAGATCAAGCCCGCTGGCGTCGTGTGCGTGAGCGATGGCGTGTGATTTCCAGACATTGGAGGCGGTATCTCGCTCTTGGTGCGCTCATCCGGTGAAAATTCGGGCGACCACAGAGCCTTGACTCGATCGCTCGCGAACGGCAGCAGTTCTGCACCGAACTCGCGCACGCTCCGGAACCGGTCGGCGGGCTGCGGGCTCATCGCGCGCAGCACTAACGACTCGAACGCCGCGGGTAAGTCAGGCCTGAATCTGCTCGGTGGATCGAACTGGCCGCGCGACACTATCTGCAGCAACTCAAGAATGCTCTCCCGGTCGTGGGGCAGACGACCTGTCACCGCCTCGTAGAGCATCACGCCGAGCGAATACTGATCGGACTTGGTGCCGGCGACTTCTCCGCGCGCCTGCTCGGGCGACATGTAGTGAGGCGTACCCAACACGCCGCGATCGATCGTCAGCTTGTCCGTGGCGTCTGCGTCCAGCAATCGCGATACCCCAAAGTCCATTACCTTGGGCCGCAGTCTGCCGTCGGTTCCGCTCGCCAACATCACGTTGTCCGGTTTCAGATCGCGGTGGATGACGCCCTGCTCATGAGCGCTGCTGACGGCCGCCATTACGGGCAACATCAAGTCCGCGGTGCGCTCAAGCGACAGCCGGTCCTCACGCACAAACACGTCGCCCAGAGCCTCGCCCTCGAGAAACTCCATGACGAGGTAAGGAACGCCATCCACACGCCCGACATCGATCGTGTCCACCACGTGCGGATGCTGAATGCGCGCGGCGTTTTCGCCTTCGCGGAGGAACCGCTGAACCATGTTCTCCCGCGACAGAAACTCAGGGCGGAGCGCCTTGATCGCCACGCGCTTCTTCAGGCCGGTGTGCAGTGCCTCGTAGACCTCCGACATGCCGCCGCGACCCACTAAGTGCTGGATGCGGTACTTCCCGAATTCGGCGCCGTTCTGAAACACGGTCGTCGGACCGCGAACCACAGTGTCTACAGTGGGCTTTTCATCTTCCCGCAAGTGCAACACATCTCCCATGGTTCGACGTTCACCCATCTATCCGCGTTGCACTCCGTGTGCCAGGGGCAATGTCTCTGCAGCCCTCAAAACATGCCCGATTATGAGGGGTTCGTCGCGCGCCGCAAGGGTATTGCACCACACTACATGCGGACTCCATCCCACAGTTGAGCGGCCGACTGGTCAACCACTCGGATGGGACCTTCCGCACCTTGGGCTAATTGCAAAGATTCGAACACAGCGCGGTGTCTTCTCGCCAGCGCAGGCACACCTCGCCTTCAGTCGCGTCCCAACGCTTCGCCCACGAACCTGTGAATTGCCACACATCGTCCGTCGATCCGCAGTCGGTCTTGCCGGCGAAACTCAGCGCCCGACCGCACGCCGTAGACCATACCAGTGTGTGAGCGTTCCGGCGCTCAGGTAGGGCGCCGTCGACGCTCGCAAAGTCGACGGGAAAGTCACAAACCCCGTTGGCCGGCTTTTGGTAGGCATCACCTTCGTCGACAGCGCTCCACTCCGCCGCTTTCGGGTCGAAGGTCCAGGTGTCGTTTCGGTTACCGAGCGCGGCGTCGTCATGTCCACCGAACAGAAGATACCGGTCGGACGCGGTATCGTGGACCAGCCGACCCCAGAAACGGCCTTGGGGCGCACCCGTCACGCCGTCGTGCAAAACCTCCCAGCTCATTTCCTCGAGGTCCAGCGCCCATACATCGGCGAAGTACTTCGCGGTCGGAAAGAACGCTGTTTCGTCGCCGCCACCGTACACGACGAGGCGGTCTCGCTCGACGTCGTACAACACACTGGTGAACAGTCGTGGCGAGGGGCCGTCGGCAACCGAATGCTGTGACCATGTTCCTGCCTTGACATCGAAGCTCCAGACGTCGTTGAGAGGTGAATACATGGCGCCGCTGGCGCTTGAATTTCCACCAAATAACCAGAGGCGATCGCGCTTAGTGTCAAAGGCCATCCCTGCGTTGATCCGGGCCGATGGCCTTTCACCACTCAACTTGACCTCGTCCCAAGTTCGAGCCTTGACGTCAAACGACCACAGATCGTCGTAGAGCGTGTACACGCCAGACGTCGAATCAGTCATCCTGTATCGGCCGCCAAAGACCCACATCTTCTCATCCCCGTACGCCGCCATATGCCGGCCCCGCGCGGAAGGTCCATCGACCGAAAGCTGAGTCCACTTGCCGCACGCGTCATCGAACAACCACGTCTCAGCGACATAGTCCGCCTTCGGAAACCCGCACTGA
>JAUIKB010000411.1 GCA_030430975.1 Polyangia bacterium | reverse complement strand
ACGTCTTTGGTTTTTTCCGGCGGAAGTGCGGTGACGGCAAGACCGACAACCAGCAGAGCACCAAAAGCGGCGGGAACGCCCAGCGCGCCCATTGCGGCGACGGGGTTGGGGCGTTTGGCGGCGGTTACCAACCAACGGCTGCTGCTGTGCGAGTTTGTGAAGGATGGCGCGGCGAAGATCGTCGACCAGCACAAGCGACCCGCCTGGAACATCCGCGCGATCGCTTCCGGCCGACTCGTGCTGGTGGAGAAGGAACGGGGCTGGTCGGTGTATGGCGTCTTCGAGCGGCGCCTCATGCAAATCGGTGCCGTGCCTGTCTGGCTAGATTTCGCCTTCGAACGTGATGGGCAGCTGTACTTTGGGCCGGTCGGGCACAGGTTCGTACTGGTGGGCTGGGACGCTGCCCTGAGCGAGCTACAGGCCAAGGGAAAGCGCGCAAAGAAGCCGCGAGCGCCGAAGAAGCCGAAGTTCGAACTCGTTGCAGTTGCCGAGCCGCCCGCGGAAGTCGAAGCAGCTCTGAGCCTCGACCCGAGCCCCCGCGCTAAGGGCAAGAAGGACAAGGTCGCCGAGGCGCCCTGTGGCGCCTACGCGGTCGCCAACGCGAAGTCTCTGAAGTTTGCGGATGCGTCAGGATCGACCAGGAATCTAACTTCGGTGATAAAGCCATACCTCAAGGAGACGATCCTCGGCGTTGCCTTGCCTCCGTCCGGGGCCTGCGTATTCGTGCGTACCCACGGACGTATCTTCGGCATCGATCCGGATAGCAATGCGGTCCAGATCGTTGCAGAGGGAACTCAGCCTTACGACGCCGAAGCGCCTGCTGATGACATGGTGGTGTGGGTCGATAAGGCGTCGGTTCACTGGTCGCGCAGAAGCGGCGAGCAATGGTCGATCGCGGCGAGCGTAAAGGTTCCGGAGGCACGGTACGTGTTGGCGGTCGCCGGCGACACCGCGGTCATTTACGCTAAAGACCCGCTCAAACGAAAAGACCCCAAGTACCCGCTTCGGGTCGTCCGGCTCGAAACGAAAGGGGAGAGCAGTCGTGGTCGGGAAGTCGCCAAGCTGACGCGGGTTGCGGTTCGCGCCGCCTACATCGACGGCACGTTCTTCGTCCGCGATGAGCGCGGTGCAATCTTTCGCTTGGACGACTCATGACCGGACTCTCCGCGACCAGCTCGATGGGGCGTGGCTAGCCACTGGATCGCGCTGAAGTCGGGTTTGGTGTCGTAGCTGCACCGCGCGTAGGAGAGGTGAGTCACCTGAAGCGGGTCAGCGTTGTCGCCGTGGTTGTACACGCCGAATTGCGGTCCGGTGTAGGCGGGGTCGGGGCTGGCATCGCCTACACCTTCTGCGAGCGTCTGTCCGTTGACTGCCACTTTGTAAGAGCCGTTCGACGGCAACGACCAGCCGGTTGAGTTCTGCGAGCGGCTTCAGTTGCACGTTCGGTCGGACCCACGTGCCAAGTCCGTGGATGACGATACTGTTTGGATCGGCATCGCTGAACTGCCCGGCCCCGGCAAGCTCCACATCGACGTCCGGACCGTCGAGGCGCTTGACGAAGCGCTGAAAGATCTGGGCGCGCAAGAGGCTCAGCGCGCTGCGGCGTTCCCCGCCGAGCGAAGGTCAGCGCTTCTCCCGCGCCACGATCGACGCGCCGGTCTCGAAACTCAGGGTGACCTGCGCCGTCGCCTTGCTCGGTTTGCTCTGCGAGCCGCGCATCCATCGAATCGCGCAGTCGACAAGCGTGCCGAGCGCCGACTCCTCTTTGGCCTTCGGGTGGGTCACCTTCAGCTTCTCCGGAAACGCGAACTGAAACGTGATGTCACCAGCTAAGGTCGAGTCCGAAGTCAGCGCGTCGTCGTAGCAGTACTGCAGCCACCTGATACTACGCGTGGCGACGTCACGGGCGGAGCGCTCGGTAGTCGCATCCGATGCCGCCACCGATTTCAGATGGATTCGCTGATCGCGGACACTTTCAAGGGCGGCGCTCCGTTCGATGGCGGCAGCGCTGATCCAAGCTTGGGGTTGTCCCGCTCCGACTAGGGAAACGGGTGACGCGGTGGCGAATCCGTTCTTCGGCTTGCCCACGTACAGGTGCCCGCGGTGCTCGAACACCCGGCCGATTGTCTCGCCGCCTGGGGCAGCATATAGTAATGTGTCGTGGTAAATCCACGTGCCGTAAAAAGAGCCTCGGCTGTGGGATCGGTGTCCGAACCCACCCCGACCCTCCGATAGGCTGGCCGTCGAGACCCAGACGTCTAACATCAGGTGTTCTGTTTGGATCGAGATGCGGCTGAGTTGCGTCTTGGTGTCGGTCACCCTGCCGAAGCCGAGAAGATCTTCTGTGAGCTTAGCCAAGGCTGGTCCACGAGGGGTTGCGAGGAGCGCCGTTCCCTTCGCGATCGTGACGCCTTCGTTCGGGCGCTTGAGCGTCAACGGGGCGTAGGCGTGGTCGACGCGATCGCCTTCGATCCAGCCGGTCAGTGGAACGGTGTCGATCGACTGATCGATTTGGATACGCTCGCGCCTTAACGTGCTCGGTGGCAGCGTGAAGCCCGGCTTGATCCGAATCGAACCCGATTTCTCCGTGGACGGCTGCCCGGCCGCGTGCAGCGTGGCGGTTTCGCTCACCGCCAATGCGAACGCCGCGCGCGGAAAGTAGCCAGTGAATCGCACGCCTCGCGACTCCGCGACAATGCGCAGATGTTGCGGACGCCGTTCGACAACGACCAGCTCCTCCGGAGACTCGAGCGGGGCGGGCGCTTTGAGCTCGTCCTCGTTGTCCGTCGCGGGTGGCGAACTTTCCGACCACTGGATCGGATAGTTAGTTCGAAAGAAGCCTCGCCTCGGAAACGACTTGCGGTGATCGTCGCCTAGATATGTCTCACCGGGATAAACCCGATCGAGTCGTGCCTGCCGTGACGGGGCGCGCTGATTGGTCGGCGACGACGTACTCTCAGGTGGAGCCGGGATCGGAGTGGGCGGTGCCGGCTGCGCTTGCGGCGGCGAGCCGCAGCCGAGGAGCAACGCCATGCTGACCAGATGGGCGCCATGTCGAGTATCGAGCGGATTCACGCGCGCTCAATGTGGCAGGCAGGAGAGCGTTCGCGCAACTGCCCTGCGGTCCGAACGGGACGGGGATGGGCGACGTGAGGGTCCAGAGTCGCGCTTAACAGTGCTTCTCGCGGCGCCAGAGTTCTGTAGTCCCCGTGGATTGCACTGCACTATCGGCAACACGTCCTGCACGTGCCACGCGTACTCGCAGCCTCCTTGGCTGTGCGAAACAGGCAGCGCGTCCGTTTCGAATCCGCCCGGTGTCCCCGACGAACGCATCGTGGAAGGCACCGCTGCACGATCGAAGGCGCGTACTGCAGCAACGAAGACACGTGCGCCAGTGCGTCGACGAGCGCTGGCAATGCCAGGATCGACCGTGTCCGCCCATCGACTGCCCGCCGCGCGAAGAGGCCGTCAGCGGAGCCGCTTGTTTTCGATTCGCCGAAGGCTGTCAATACGACGGCTTCTGCGCTCCTGACTGCATCTGCGGTGTGGATAGCTCCGGCGGATGGTCGTAGGCATCCTCGATGTCGCCGTGTTAATCAACGTGGGTAATGTGGGCTGAGTGGACGCTCCAACGGTCGGGTGCGACGTCGTCATTTGAACTCCCAGCGTGGGAACTCTGCCGGCAAACCGAGTTGAAGCACCAAGAGATCCAGCGGGTGGACGTTCGCGTATTCGAGCCAGGCAGGCCGGCGCGAGATGAACCAGCCGGGATGCATCTACAACTCGTCCGCCGTCAGCACCCGAATTTGCATGTCCTCGCCCGCAACCGCGAGCAGCTCGCCGTCTGGCGAAAAGCTCAGATCGTTGACGCCGCCGTCGACGCGCGCCGTCCATCTGAGCTTGCGCGTCCTTAGCGACAGCGCCGCGAGGGTGTGCTCCGGATCTCCACCGCTGCCGGCGCGATAGCCGATCATCAAGACATCTTTGCGGGCGGGATGAAACGCCACGGCGCGGATGCGGACGCCGTGCTTGGTGATCTGCGAAACGCCGCTGTCGACGTCGACGACGTGCAGCTGTCGAGTGCTGAGAACGGCGATGCGCGTGCCGTCGCGACTGATCGCGATGTGGGAGGGCTTGTGCGGCAACTGGAAGGTGCGGACTTTGGCTTGGCCCACGCGCCAGTACGACAGCTGCTTGTCTTTGACGACCGCGAGGGCGTCGCCGTATCCGGTCAGGTCGTCGCCGTCGATCATCGGTGCATTGGCCGGGTCGAATCCGTGGTGGGACAGCCCCGTCTTGTAGCCGAGGGTCGCGACCCATCGGTGGGTCCCGTCGGTGAGTCGCACGCCGCCGAACAGCCGCAGACCGCCGGGTAGCTTCACGGAGTAGAAGTGCTTGGCGTGGTCATAGTCGCTGTTTAGCACTTGGGTGTTTTGCCCTGGGACGGACTCCAAAGGCAGACTGACGATCGGACCCGCACCGGTCTTGGGATCAAAGGTTTGCAGGTGGTGCTTGGATAGTCCGTACAGCACCTTGCCATCGACGCTCCAGTCGATGCCGACGAAGCCACCCATCGTGTCCGATGCAGGCTTCTGCCGCTCGATGCGGCCGGATCGGAACGGAGCCGTGCGCAATCGATGGCCCTCGCCCCACGCGGCCGTAGCGCCTTCATCAGCGAAGCCAACCTCCGAAATCCGATGCTTTGACGTGATGGTCTGGACGATACGTCGCTTGGCTAGGTCGACCACGTAAAGCGACTTGGACTGGCTGGTCAGTGCGAACGGCTCGGTTGGGTGGACCGCCAGACGGCTCGCGCTGCCGGCCTGAATCATGGCGCTGCTCTTCGCCGTCTTGGGATCGGTGAGCGCGAGCATCGGCTTTGCGCCCACGGACAGCAAGCGCCTGCCCCACGCTTGGAGGCGGAGACACGGGGAGTTGATGTTGGTGTGCTTGTGGGCCTGGACGGCCGACCGGAGCTTGAGGTCTGGCGAATGGATCCGAATCTTGCAGTCGTTGTACAGGATGGCGAGTTTCGGTCCCGTCCAGACGACGTCCAGGGCGCCAGGCTCCGGCGAGTGGCGGTCGGGCTTGGGTGGACGCGGGACATAGCCGGCTTTGAGCGGCTTGGTAAGCGGCACTGGGAACACGAACGTTCCGAGGAAGTCGTCCGCCGCAGCTAGCCTGGTTCCATCTGCCGAAAACGCTCCGTTCGACGTGCGGAGAAAGCCGACGGGCTTCGGTTTCAGGTTTGGCAGCAGCATCGGGGTGGGCTTCGCATGGGCTTTGCTGCCGCCGTCTCTCGCGATGACGTATCGGTCGTCCGGGCTGAGCACGAGATCGGTTTCCTGCAGGAGGTGTCCCATCCGTCGTTTGGTTACCAAGCAGCCGGTCTTGCGGTCGAACACCCGCAGTCTTCGGTCGTCGTCGGACGACACCACGTACCGTCCGTCGCTCGTGAAGGCGAACTCGCGCACGCTGCCGCCGTGGTGGAACCGATGCGCGGTCGCCGGCATCGAGGCGACTTGGCGTTTCAGAACTTCAGCATCGACGCCGATGGTGTCACAGGTCGGTGGTGGCTTCGGCGGAGTCGCTGTGGCCTGAGGTGTCGGCGTCGAGGCGCTGGGCATCGCGCTGGGCGCTGCCGATGGACGCTCGTGGCGACGCGGCGTGGGGTGGTGCGGTCCGCCGCAGTTGATCAGCAGTCCGGCTGCGAGACCGAACCAGATGAAGGCGTTGGTACGGATACGTGGCGTCATTCGGCGTGGTTGCAGTCTTACCCGGTTCGGGACCGGTGCGCAGGCCCGTCAG
>JAUIKB010000410.1 GCA_030430975.1 Polyangia bacterium | reverse complement strand
ACAGCGATTCGAGCTCCCCTTGCATCTCGGTGCCGACCCGCCCGACCTTGTCCCGGGTCTTGTCGATTGACGTCTGTGTATTCATGGCTGTTCTCCATCGCTCGATTGGGGGACGACCGGTCCGGGCGCCCCCCGCTGACAACTCGGCGCGAGTCAGCTCCGCGAAGACCACTCGTCGATCTGCCGCTCGGCCTCTTCCTGGGTCACGCCATAGGCGCCCTGGATCTTGCCAGCCAGCGCCTTGCGATCGCCCTGGACTTGCTGCAGGTCATCGTCCGTCAGCTTGCCCCACTTCTCCTTGGCCTGGCCACGAAGCTCTTTCCATTTTCCAGATGCGATATTTCCCATAGTTAAGTCTCCTTTCAGGCACCTACAAAGCAATCGTCGGGCCAACGTCCGACGGGGCCAGTTCAGCGCCATCCGCGGTAAAACGTGCTCTGCCAAACGGTACCCCCGCGGCGTTTCGACCCACCGGTGCGGCAAATGACCCCGGTTCGCCCGCGCCCGACGCGTGGCGAAACGCCCCGATCCACGACTCTAAACTGCGGGGACGCTTAAACCAGTTCACGGGACTTGCCTGCGCCGTTCGACCTAAGCATGCCGGCACAGCACGTTTCCAGAGGGTATCTGTCACGGGGCGCTCTCGCCACTTAAGCCGATGTTGATAAAGCATCCATCTTCTGTTGTACGAGAGCGGCGCTGTTTGCCCGTAGCCGTGCGCCGTATGTTCCGGTGCGAAAGGGAAGTCGATATGAGCCGATTCGAACACATCAACCTCGTGGTGAAGAACATTGATGCCACGCTCGCGTTCCTACAGACCGCACTGCCACGCTGGCACGTGCGTGGCCGAGGCAACAGCCAGTGGTACGGGCGCAAGCGCAGCTGGCTACACTTCGGTGACGATGACCACTACATCACGCTCAACGACGGCGCTTCGGGTAGCAATCGCGACCTGCAAGGCCATGCGCCCGGGCTCGCGCATATAGGACTGGTCGTCGACGATCTCGATGCGGTCGCAACGCGCCTCGACGACGCCGGGTATCAGGTAGCGATCGTCGGCGCCGAACACCCGCATCGTAAGTCGCTATACTTCCATGAGCCAGGGGGGTTTGAATTCGAGTTTGTGGAGTACTTGTCGGAACACCCTGACGAGAAAAACCAGTACGGAGGCGAGACCTCGGCGCCACAATGGCTTGGCTCGGCGTAGCTTAATGCCGCCGACGTGGCGCGCTCCAAGACTTCGATATGCCCCGCGTCGGCGCCGCCGATTTGACGCTCGGGTCGTCCAGTGACACCAACCCCCATGTGACCCGGTCGCTCTTCCTTCTGCCGCTGTGCCTCGTCGCGTGCTCTGAAGGCGATAGCAGCGGCGCGGCAGCCAACCCGAGCGCCGACACGCCGACCGTTTCCGAACCAGCGGTCAGCGCAAAGGCAACACCCGGACTCACTGCCACGTCGACCCAAGCCAACATCGCACCGCCCGATCCCCACGCGCGCAGCCTCAAACCAAAGGCCGCTCCGCCCGGCGAGAAGTACGTATACCCCAAAACCCGTTTCGTCTGGATCCGTCAGGCGCCCGGTGACACGGCCTGGATCGGCTATCTGTGGATCGGCGGGTACGCCAAGCTCAAATCAGGCAAACCGCGCTGGGGCGCTGGCTGCAGCACCTGGTACGAGCTCGACCCGTTTGGATTCGTCTGTGTGGACGGTAAAAACGCTACGGTCGATCCCGAAGACCCCGAACTGCTTGCTGCGTTGCCCTACGCGCCGAATCTCAACTCGCCGTGGCCGCACCAGTACGCCGAATCGCGCAACGTCGTGAAGTACAAAACCGTCCCGACCGCCGCGCAGCGTAAGAAGCGCGAGTGGGACTACGCCGAACACCGGGCGCGCCTCGAGGCCGCAAAGACCGGCAAGGTCGACGACGCGGTTAAGGGCGTCGTCGATACGCCTGCGTCCGGCAAGCCGATCGTGTTCCCGGAACTTCCGTCGACGATTCACGAACCACGCAATCGACTACTGCCGCTATCGACCGTTGCCTATTCCTACGCGGCAATTCGCGATGGACTCTCCGCACTATTGACCGCAGACTATCGCTGGGTACCCAAAGACCGCGTTGCACCATATAAGAAGGTGACGTTCCAAGGGCTCAATGTGAAGTCTACCGACGATTTCCCGCTAGCGTTCTTTCGCGAGAAGGATCAACCCAAATACAAAAAGACGGACACCGGATTCGAGGCGACATCCGCGAAGTGGAAGCGTCTCAGCCACGTCAAGCTCACCGGCAAGACCGAAAAACACGCGGGCGAAACGTACTACGAGACCGCGGATTCCGGCCTCTATACCAAGAAGAAAGAAGCCGTCATCCCGAAGCTCGCCGAGCAAACGCCATGGGAGGCGCGCGTCGGCGGCAAGGACGAAACCGGCAAGGCTCCCAAAGGCCGCGCGACATGGATCGAAGCCAACGTGTGGAAGGGCTGGCTGATTGCGTACGAAGGCACCAAACCGGTTTACGTCACGCTGATCAGCCCCGGCCGCGGCGGCACCCCGTGCTGCGGCAAGACCGCTCTGGAAACCGCCGCCACACCGACCGGTAGCTTCAAGATCACCGGCAAGTTCGCAACCGCGACGATGGTCGCCCCAGGCGAGTTCATCCACTCGGACGTGCCTTGGACGCAGAACTTCAGCGGACCACACGCAATCCACGGCGCCTACTGGCATGACCGATGGGGCGAGCGGATGTCGGCCGGTTGCGTCAATGTGTCGCCGCGCGACGGCAAGTGGCTCTTCGCGTTCACGGAACCCAAAATTCCCGACGGTTGGCACGGCGTGAAGTGGCGACCGGGTCGCGAGTACGCGACCAGCTTCATCGTTCGTTAACGCCGCTCAGCGCTAGCGGCCGCGAAACTCTCGCGGCATGATGCTCCGCCACGTCACCTACCGGAGCCCCCGCATGCTTGAGAACCTCATCGTTTGCCAAGACAACTACGGCGTCGACCGCGACGGCAGCCCGTGGTCCAACAACATTCTGGCACCGCGTGCGGTCCAAGGCCCCACGGGTCTGGTTGGCATGCCCGGCACGGTGGACTCCATCGAACCGGGCCCGAGTCACGCCCGAGCGAAACAGCTCGCCGGCGCGGCTGCGGCAGTTGCAGCCGGCATGCACACGGGTCTCGGCTCGGAAGGCTCAGAAGCTTGGGAGGCTTACTTCGTATCGGCGTACGACGAATGGCGCGCGAAAGCGATCAACCAACCCACGATCCGCTCGCTGTTCGGCGACGCGCTGTACCCGGCGACGGACATCACGATCGAGCGCCTATCGACAGACGGCGAATGGTGGGAACTGGTGGAGGACGACGCAGGCGGCGATGAGGCGCACCTGGCTCAGTGGCGGCGGCTGGTCGGGTGGTTCGACGCGTGCAGCGACTTCGTAGAGACGGCGTACGTAGCGATCGACCGGACTGACGATGTTGATCCGCTGGGGGGCTGCGTCTACCCGCGCTTGCTGATCGGCCGGCTAGCGGATGGCAGCCTGGCCGGACTGCTCGGCGTCGTCGTGTATACGTGACCCGTGACGAAACCCACTTCACCACTCGCCGTCGACTGGAGCGACGGTAGCTACGAACTCACCGCGCCCAGTCTAGAACCTGCCGCGCAGGCGCTCGTCGACGCACTAACGCTCACGGCGGATGACTCCGTCTTGGATGTCGGCTGCGGCACCGGCAACGTCGCGCTGCTCGCGGCCCAGGCCGGCGCCCGCGTCGTCGGCGTGGATCGCGCCGAGCGACTGCTGGACGTCGCGCGAAGGCGCCTCGCGGACGACGGCCTGGGCCGGATCTCCGAATTCGTCGCCGGCGACGTGACCGACTTACCCTTCAGCGACGACGGCTTCGACGCCGCCGCCTCCAACTTCGCGTTGATCTTTGCCGACGATCCCGATCGTGCGGCGTCCGAGGTCTGTCGCGTGGTTCGACCCGGCGGGCGTGTTGCGCTCACTAGCTGGCTACCGACCGGAGCGATCTATCGGGCCGGGCGTGTCCTGCGAGAGGCGGTCGCCTCGGACGCCGCGACCACCCCTGCCCGGCTGTCGTGGAGCGAGCGGCAGTTCGCTCGAGACGTGTTCGGGGGCGCCGGCACCGTCGTCATCACCGAACGCTCGCTGGCGTTTCGTCACAGTTCCGCCGAAGCCTGGCTCACCGAGATCGAGGACAAGCACCCAGCATGGCGCGCTGTCAGGACGGCGATCGGCGACCAAAGCGACGCGTGGCGTGACGCTCATGAACGCAGTCTTGCCATCCTCCTCAGCGAGAACGAATCGAGCTCCGCCTTCGAAGTCACGAGTCGCTACCTACTCATCACGGTAACGCTCAACGACTGAACCGCCGCTGACCTTGACTCGACTCCGCCGCTCTCGCACGATCCACTCGTGTCCAAGTACCTTGTAACGTCCGTACTGTTCGGCCTGGCGGCCCACTCGCTCACCAACCAGGCTCTCGCGGCGGACTGCGCGTGCGATCACGAGATACCCGTGTCGACGCAGGTGGTCGACGGGGCTGACGCGGGCATTCAACCCGGAGACCGCGTCTGCGTCACGGCGGGCGAGCGCGAGTTCCTGCGTTTCAAAAACCTGCAGGGCACCGCGGCTGATCCGATCGTCGTCACCAATTGCGGCGGGCTTGTACGCATTCACAACACGGAACGCGCCTACGCCCTCGTGTTCGAAGACGATTCGAAGCACTTCCATCTCACCGGCACCGGCGACGACACGCTGACGTATGGATTTGAAATCTCCGCGCCGGACAAGGATCCCTATCCAGGGGTCGGTTTATGGCTGAACGGGCGATCCACGAACTACGAGGTCGATCACGTCGAGATCCACGACACCGGTTTCGCCGGCGTCTCCGCCAAGACCGACCCGAAGTGCGACGGTAGTGCCGACCAGGGCAACTTCGTACAGCGCGACGTGTCGTTTCACCATCTGTACATCCACGATACCGGGGGCGAAGGGATGTACATCGGCAGTACGCAGGCGGGCGGTCAGACGATTACCTGCAATGGCAGCTCAGAAGTACACCAGCCACATTTTCTCGAAGGTATCATCGTCACGGATACTCTGATCGAGCGCACAGGCTGGGACGGAGCGCAGATCGGCATGGCTCACAAGAGCTGCACGTTCGCGCGCAACGTCATCCGAGACGTTGGCCTCGAAGGCGTTCAGTACCAGCAACAGGGACTGCAGATCGGCTCTTTTTCAAAGTGCGATATCTACCAGAATATTCTGCGCAACGGCCCGACCAACGGCATCTTCGTGCTCGACGCGGACGACACGTGGGTGCACAGCAACCTGGTTGTGAACTTTCAAGGCACCGGCATCTACGCCAACATCCGCGATCAGGGAGTCGGCAAGAAGTATCGATTCCACTTCAACACCATCGCCGATGCCGGTGACGGCGCGCTGAAGATTTTCGGCGGCGCCCTGGGCCCGAGCGAAGGCATCTCGAACCTGGTGATCGGCGGCGGCGCCGGGGTAGCGGCAGGCGGCGACGTCGACTGGACCGCCAACGCCAACGTCGAGTACGCCACCGCTGCCGAGGCGGGCCTGGTGGGCGGCGGTGACTACCACGTGCAGGTCGACGCGCCCGTGCGCGGATCGGGCGCGGCCGTATCCGGCGTTGACCGCGATCTCGACGGCGTCGCACGCCTCGATCCACCGACGGCGGGCGCGTACGAATACCGTGATCCGAGCGTCGATGCGGGACCCGGCCCTGCGGGCGGTGGACCGGGCGCAGGCGGCGCCTCGGCTGGCGGAACA
>JAUIKB010000409.1 GCA_030430975.1 Polyangia bacterium | reverse complement strand
CCGTGGGCGCGCGCGAAAAGCCGCCGACGCGAGACGACACCGGATGGATCGCACGTCCTCCGAGGACCTCTATCAAACCGTTACCGGCTTTCTTCATCTGCAGGCCGCGCTCGACGATCGCCTTGTGGTCGGCCGCCATCTCGATCGCGCTGTCGAATCCGAGAAAGTCGGGGGCATGCAGCAAAAACACGTGCAACGCGTGGCTCTCGATCCATTCGCCGCAGTAAAGCAGCCGTCGCAGCGCGCGAATGTCGGCCGGCGGCGTCCAGCCCAGCGCGTTTTCGAGCGCGCGCACGCTGCTCATCTGATAGGCAACCGGACAGATGCCGCAGATGCGCGCCACGATGTCCGGCACTTCGTGAACAGATCGCCCGCGCAAGAACGCTTCGAAGAACCTCGGCGCCTCGAAGATCGACAGGTGAGCCTGCACGACCTTTTCGCCATCGAGGATGAGGTGAAAGCGCCCCTCACCCTCTACTCGGGTCATGAGGTCAACCTTGTACGTTCGCTCGTCACTCATGGCGCTCGCTCTCTTCGCGGAATTCCTTCGAGTAGCCGGTGAACAGTCGGAAGTGACGCCGCACCTCCGGATCGTCCGCGCCGTGCTTCTTTAGAAGCGTCGCCAGCGCTCGGGTGTTGGGACGCTCGCGCGGTCCAAAGCAGCCATAGCACCCACGCGCGAACGCTGGACAGATGGCGCCGCAGCCCGCGTGAGTCACCGGGCCGAGGCAGGCTTCGTTCTTCGTCACGACGACGCAAACGGTGCCGCGCCGCTTGCATTCGAGACAGACGCTTTCGTCCGGGATCGCTGGCTTGCGGCCTACTAGGAGCGCGGTGATGACTTCGATCAATTGCCCCTTATCGATCGGACAGCCTCGCAACTCGAAGTCAACGCCCACGTGGTCAGCGATCGGAGTCGCCGTAGTCAGACTGTCGATGTAGTCGGGTCGGGCGTATACCGCACGCACGAACTCATCATGGTCGGCGAAGTTACGCAGCGCCTGGATGCCACCGGTGGTCGCGCACGCGCCGATCGTGATCAGGACTCGTGTGCAGGCGCGAATATGGCGAAGCTCGTCGAGCTGCGCGGTCGTCGACACGGAACCTTCAACGAGAACAACGTCGAACGGGCCGTCCGGCAGAACCTTTGAGGAAGCCTCGGGGAAGTGAACGATATCGACCGCCTCAGCGACCGCTAACAGCTCATCCTCGCAATCCAATAGCGTCAGCTGGCATCCGTCGCAGGACGCCAGCTTGAACACCCCGAGTCGAGGTCGCCTAGAAGCCCGACTTGCCAAAGATGTCCGAGATCTGATCATAGCGAAAAACCGGTCCGTCCTTGCAGACAAAGTGCGGTCCGTACTGGCATCGACCGCACAGGCCGACCGCGCACTTCATGTTTCGTTCCATCGATACGTAGATGTTCTTCTCCGGCACGTCGTCCGCCAAGAGTTCCGCTAACGCGAAGTGCATCATGATCTCCGGTCCACACAGGAAGTAGAGCCCGTCTTTGGGGAGGCGCTTGCGGCGGATCAGTTTCGTAACGACGCCGATGTTGCCATCCCAGGAGCTGTCGCCCCGGTCGACCGTTACGTGAGCGCGCACCCGGGAGTTTTGAATCCAGCCGAGCAGCTCGCGGCTGAACAGGATGTCGTTCGGAGTGCGGGTGCCGTACAGCAAGCGCAGATGGGGAAAGTCGTCGTGGCGGGCGATCATCTCCCGCAGGACGCTGCGCAGTGGCGCAAGGCCGATACCGCCAGCGATCAGCACGACGCTGCGCCCAACCGCCTCCTCGATCGGCCACGCGGTGCCAAACGGGCCGCGCAGACCGAGTACGTCGCCGGTCACCAGATCCGCCAGCGCGCCGGTCGCTTTGCCCACATCCCGAAGCGTGTGCTCGAGCGCTTGACCGTTCGACCCCGATACGGAAATCGGGACATCTCCAACCCCGGGTAGCGACAGCATATTGAACTGACCGTGGCCGTGTTGATATCCATCCGGCAAATCTAGTGTCAGCGTCACCGTGTCGTGGGTCTCGCGCACCACGCTTGCGACTCGAACAGGGACGGGCACCTGCCCGTCGTTCTCCCGCGCCTCGTATTGCTTCGGCTCCGGTAGCGGCGCCGGATGACCGGGCCCGGCAGCAATCGCGTTGGCCTCCTCTGTGATATCGATCCCAACGGGGCACCAGGCGATGCAGCGACCGCAACCGACGCAGCCACTTGTACCGAATTGCGATGTCCACGTGGCGAGCTTGTGAGTCAGCCACTGCTGGTAGCGAGACTTCACGTCCGGTCGGAACTGCGCACCGTGGATGGTGGAGTGGTCCGCTGTGAAGCACGAATCCCAGGACCGCTCCCGAGCCGTCTCGTCCCCAGATAGGATCGAAGTGTCGGTGATGTTCGAGCAGAAACACGTCGGGCACGCCATCGTGCAGTTCCCGCACGACAGACAGCGCTCGGCTACGTCCTGCCACCTCGGGTGTTCCAGATTGCCCATCAGCTTCGCGGGCAGGTCGGTCACATTGAGCGAGCGCCCCATCGCGTCGCCGCACTGTGTGATCGCTTGATCAGCCTGAACCTGCAACGCCTCGCCGCCGGCCTGCGTCGGTAGCCGATCCATCAGGCTACGGCCGCGCGCGCTCGCGGCCTCTACCAGCAGTTCATCGCCTACCTCGGTGAGGCGCAGATCATAGTCGCCGTCGGCGCGTGGTCCGGTACCCATCGACGCGCAGAAACACAGGTCGCCGGCCTCGGTGCAATTCACGGCGATGATCAGGCAGCGGTCGCGCCGCGCGCGGTAGCGTCCGTCGACGAACGGCCCCTTCGTGAACACCGTGTCCTGGATTTCGATCGCCGCCAGGTCGCATCCACGCACGCCGACAAACGCGTACGCGGGACCCTCGTCAGCGACTGCGCTCCACTCGGGCTGTTTGTCACGGACACGCAGCGTCACGAGCTGCTCGCGGGCCGGAAACAAGAATTGCTTCCATGAATGCGGCCCGACGACGTAGCCGAAGGCGGCTGAATCATCCCGCCGCCGCAGGCGATACTCGCCAGGCGCCTGGTCGTCGGTCCATCCGACGGGGAGTTCACCTGCGGAGGCGATCTCATCGTAAACGATCGCGCCGTCGCGGATCGTGGGTGCGATCACCCTGTACCCGTCCGCCTGAAGCAAGCTGACGAGTGAGTTCAACTCGGTTGCTGCAATCCGTTCAGGCATGGCTGTACATGTCGAGTAACTGCAGTCGGGTGTCCTGCAAACGCCCAGCGACGTCAGCGAACAGATTTCGCATCAGTCGGTAGCCGATATCGTGATCGCTGTCGCACAGCGCCCTGAGTTTCCTGCCATCGAGAACGAGGACGGTCATCGGCTTCAGCGCCGTCGCGGACGCTAGCCACGTGGCCTGGTCAAGCAACGCCGACCATCCGATCACTTCCCCGCGTGTAAGCGTCATCAGGTGCTGCGTGCGGTTACCAGCCAAACCGACGATCAGCCGACACTTGCCGGAGATCACGACGCGCATGTCGTTGGCAGGCCCGCCCTGGCTCAACACCGGAGCGCCGACGTCGATCTCTTCGAGGTGAGCCAGACCGACGATTGCTTCGAGTTGCGTGTCCGTCAGTCCCTCGAACGTCGGTAGCTCGCGGAACGTCTCGACGGTGACAGGATTTGGCGAGCCAGGCGCTGTCATAGAAGATCTGTAACACGCAGCGCTGCCGAAAAGCCGACTCGACGCACTTCGTTTTGCGCAACGTTTGCGTCAAACCGCTCAGGCGCGCTGCGTACGGAGTCGGTCACCCGCCCTCTGGATCGACTATCGTCCCGTCATGGCTCAACTATCCCTGCTACATGCAGCGCCGCTAAGGTTCGCTATCGAGTCGACGGCCTTGAGGACTGCGACCGCGACATGCTGACGCCGCTGATTCGCGCGAAGGGCGCTGCGCTGCGCGTTGCACTTCAGATAGCCCGCCTCCGACCCCCGCGGGCCGTAACGGGAGATCACGGCGCCGTGCTCGATCCGCGCGTCGCCGTGATGTGGAAAATCGCCTCGCGCGCCAACACGCCCGTCAGCCGGCTGACACCCGCGACCGCACGCCGGGAAACCCGCGACGCGATCCTGGCAGTCGATCCAGGGCGCCCATCCGCGGTCGGCGTCGAGCAACTCACGGTGGACGGTGAGCCTGGTACGGGACAACGCAAGGCACGTCTGTACACACCGTCGGGGCTCAGACCGGGCTCCGCCATCCTGATCTGGTTTCACCAAGGAGGGTACGTGGTGGGTGGCCTCGATGAGTCCGACACATGGTGCGCTAGCTTGGCCAAACACGGTCGGGTGCGCGTGCTCAACGTCGACTATCGCCACGCGCCCGAGCATCCGTTCCCGGCTTACGCCGAGGACGGACTCGGTGCCTATCGTTGGGTTCAGCAACACGCCGAATCAATGGGTGCCGACCCGAAACGCATCGCTGTCGGCGGCGCATCGGCAGGTGGCAACCTCGCCGCCGGGCTCAGCGTTAGACTTCGTGATGGCAGCCTCGCGCCTCCGGCGTGGCAGCTACTGCTATTTCCGATGGTGGATAGCCTCGAGACGGGCGGCTCAGTGCAATCGCAGGCCACCTGCTATCCGCTCGATCGCCCACTGTTGGATTGGTACAACGAATTGTCCACCCCGAACGCCGAGGACCGATCCGATCTCCGCATCTCGCCGTTGCGCGCCTCGTCGTTAGGGGGTCTGCCGCCGACCTTGGTCGTCACGGCAGGCTTCGACCCGCTCCGGGACCAAGGCGACGCATTCGCGGACAAGATCCGCGCCGATGGCGGCGATGTCGAGCACCGCCGATTTGACACGCTACCCCATTCGTGTCATGTCATGGCCAGCGTCGTCCCGGTCGCCGAGAACGCTAACATGTGGATATGTGGTCGCGTGCGAACAGCGGTCGGCGGGTGACCACTCGCTAGCACAGCGTGCCTACTTGACAGTAGACGGTGGCGCAAAAGCGATCGCCCTCTGCCGCGTCGCTGTACCGAATTCGCAGTCGGTCCGAACCGAGCTAATGTGCGGCGTATGATGACAGCCCAACCCTCGATCGCGTGGACCGACGCCGAGGCTGACCGAATCGCTGCGGAGCGTCGAGCACCCGCACTACGAGACGTCACGTCGAGCAATAACGCCGCGTGCGCCGACGCGCGATGATCTACGTGCGCTTGTGGCGTACTCACCGCGCGGCGGGTTACGGACCCGAGGGATTCACGGGCGAGGCGCCGTTTGCGGTCATCGCTTTCGGCGACGACGCGGCGACACCTGAGCGCGGTCTACACATCGCGTTCGCCGCAACCGCGCGCTCGACCGTTGACGCATTCCACGCTGCCGCGGTCGAAGCCGGCGGCACGGACGACGGTCCGCCAGGCATTCGACAGCATTATGACCCAGGGTACTATGCCGCGTTCGTCATCGACCCGGACGGCCATCGACTAGAAGCCGTCGTGCACGAGGCGGTTGGCTAGGCCGGTCGCTGGGAACGGCGCCGAGTTCCGCCGGCGGCTCTAGAGCCGGTCGTCGAATACGCCCGGCTTGGGTTTCTCGGGCTTGGGCTTCTCGGGCTCGGGCTTCGGCTTCGGCTTCGGCTTCGCCCGCTTGGCCCACGCGCGCTTGTCTGCCTCCGACGGCTGCTGGGCGGCCGCCTTGGGCTCCGCGGATGGAGCCGCCGCGCCACTCATCGCCGCCTACGGCCCCGAACGAGAGCGCGCGCTCGAGGAGCGCTTCGCCGCCTCGGGGCTCGCCGACGCCAACCAGACCTGGCGCAGGGTCGACG
>JAUIKB010000408.1 GCA_030430975.1 Polyangia bacterium | reverse complement strand
CTCGTCACCCCGACCGAGTGCGAGCGCCTTGTCGGCAAGCGCGCCCAGCACACCGAAGGCATCTCCGCGTTGAGTTGCCACCGCGGCCAGCGACGCGGGGGCCGTGTCCGCACCCGGCAGTATCGCGAGTTCCTGTGCGCCGATCTTCACGACGTCTCCGGGAAACAGCGATGTCACTTGGGAAATGCGCTCGCCGTTCACGCGCACACCGTTGCGACTGCCCAGATCCTCCACAGACACGTCGTCGTCGACGACGACGAGCGCCGCGCGCTGTCGCGCCACCAGCGCATCATCCAGGGAAATCTGGCAATCGGTGGCGCGCCCGATGGTGTACCGGCCGGAGGCGAGATCCACGATCTGACGATCATGACGAAGGCGCAGCATCAGCCTGGACTCCTGGCCGCTAGTGACTCCAGACGCTCACCCACACCACCGGTATCCGCTCGCTGCCGCAGGCTGTCGGCAAGCGCCCACGCCTCCGAAGCGATCGCAGTGCGAATGGATGAGGGCAGCGCCTCAAGCCCGTCGACGAACTGGGGCGTCGGTGTCAACGCCAACGCCGAGTGAACCGAAAGCAGCCAGCGTACCCAGCCCGGGTCACCGTTCTCGGCCGCGAAGGCGCAGCACGCCTGGCCGATGGCCGCCAGCCGCGTGACGTCGAGCGCTTGCCCGGCCGCCACCCGTTGGTCGACGTTCGATCGGCACCGTGCCAGCAGCCGTTCAACATCGGGCCACCGCTCATTGGCCGTCGCTCGCGTAAGCACCTCGACGAGCAGTTGAAGCGGCCAGTTGGATGGATCCGTCGGCACCGCGCCGCTCATCGTGTCTTCGTCTACCTTGACCGTTCCACCGCACGTGGGACAAGCGGGGGCTTCCTCGGGATAGGGGGTCGAACAGCTCGCGCAACGCGTCAGGAACCCGGTTCGCCGCGTCGGGCTTTGCGGACCATCCGAGAGACGGCTGAGCACAAACTCCTGCGTGCCGATCCGGATGCGGTCTCCGTCCCGGAGCGCCCGCAGTCCGGTTATCCGTTCTCCGTTGACTAACGTTCCGTTACGCGACCCGAGATCCGCCACCGAGGCCTCGCCGTCCGCGAGAATCAGCCGAGCATGCTCGCGCGAGACCAGCGGATCCTCGATCGTGATGTGGCAGTCAGGACTGCGGCCGATCGTTGTTTCCGACTGCCGCAAGTCGACTTCCTGGAGCAAAAACCGAAGACGAAACCGTGCCACGACGTTGGTCGGACGGTACCAGGGCGAGCGAACGATGCGCAGCCGGATTCGCTTTCGGCGCCAAAATTGCGCCAGGAGCTGTCACACCCGGAGCAGGGTCGCGAGTCGAAGAACCAGCCGTGGATGCCGAATCAGGCCATACACCTTGATCCCCGACGCCCGGAGTTCACCGACGACCGATACTGCACGTCGAGCTGCGGTGCGCCGCCCGCTGCCTGTCAGCTCACTCAGCCCGCCGACGGCCTCGGCGATGCGCCCGAAGTTGTCTAGGCCAGCCGCCGACGCACGCAGCGTCACGTCGGGAACACCGACCCGGCCATCGTGGATGGTGAGACGTCCGAAGTCGAATCGCAGCGTCAGCGCAGCGCCTAAATCGTCGGCGATCATCAGAACCGAGCCGCGCATCGATCGAAAGCGCCTCGCCGTGGACTCGGACGACGCCAAATTGGTCCTCACGCGCGCGGCTAGTTCACGGGCGATGGGATTCCGATCCGTGCCGGGGGCAAGATCGACGACTTGGTGCATATCCGTTGTCCGAAGGAAGGTACTGATAACAGGGCCCAGGCTGACCCGAGCGTCAAGAGCTTGCAACAGGGGTCTCGATCAGGCAGGTCATCCCCATGCCGCCCAAGCGATTCGCGTGTCTGGTCGCCGCTCTGAGCCTGTTCTCCGCCCAAGCGCAGGCCCAGGCGGAAGAGCCCCAGGGCGCCGGCCCCGCGCCCAAGAAGGGCGCCGCGTCGGGCGAAACAACGGGGAAGCCCGCGCCTGACGACTCCACGACCAAGGACGCCAACCCGAAGGACGCCGACCCGAAGGACGCCGACCCGAAGGACGCCGACCCGAAGGACGCCAACCCGAAGGACGCCAACCCGAAGGACGCCAACCCGAAGTCCGAGCCGCCCGCAGCGGATCCGAAATCGGACGCCAACACGCCCGCGCCATCCCCGACGCCTGCACCCCAGCAGCCAGCACCGCAACCCTTCGTGCCACCGACCAAAGCGCGCATCGAATTCGGGTCCAACTACGAGGGAACGCAACTTGAAATGCGCAGCCTCGTGCAGAGCGAACCGTGGGCGCGGGTGTGCGTCGTACCGTGCAACACCAGCGTCGATGTCGAGGGACGCGAAGCGCGCTTCACCGCGCCCGGCATGTCGACCTCAAACACCTTCATACTGGAGCCCGGCACCGGGACCGCCCGCATGCGCGTGGCTGGCGGCTCTCAGGTCGCCAAGACGATCGGCCTGGCATCGATCATTGCGGGCATCCCGCTCGCCCTTGGCGGAAGCGCCCTGTTCGCCGTCGGCGAAGTCGACGATCGCCCAACCATGAGCACCGTAGGCATCGCGGTAGGCATCGTGGGAGCCGTCGCGATCCTAACCGCCATCCCGTTGCTGATGGTGGGCTCGACCAAGGTCCGGGACGGACGCGGTTCGACGATCGCCCGCAGCACCGGCTTCCAGTACCCGCGACTCTTCTAGCCGAACCGGAGCGTCTGCAACGACCGACCCATTCGCTAACGAGCTAGCGAGCGGCCGCTACGGCGATGTCTGCGTCGAGCTACTTACCGGCCGCAAACGTCTTCATGAACTGCGCCAGCGCCTCGACCCACGCCAGTTGAGACGCATTGTAGATCGAAGCGCGAATGCCACCGACCGAGCGATGACCCTTTAGGCCGACCATGCCCTCCTTGGCGGCGCTGGCGACAAACTCGGCCTCAAGTTCGGGCGTCGGCAGGTTGAAGACGACATTCATCATCGAACGAGAGTCCTTCGCTATCGAGCTGCGATAGAAGTCTGGGTTCGCGTCGATCGCGCTGTAGAGCACCGCCGCCTTCTCGCGGTTCTTCTTTTCCTGCGCGGCAAGCCCACCGCCTTTCTTGACGAGATCGAGGACGTTGCGCATCAAGTAGATCCCGAACGTTGGCGGCGTGTGATACAGCGAATCTTTATCTGCATGGGTTTTATACCGGAAGATCGCAGGGATATCCGTTCGCCCCTCTTCGATTAGCGCTTTGTTGATGATGACAAGCGCGACGCCGCTGGGCCCGATGTTCTTCTGAGCCCCAGCGTAGGCGATTCCCACGTTCGTGAGGTCGAGCGGCCGCCACATGATGTCGCTCGACATGTCCGCTACTATCGGTACCGAACCCGTGTCGGGGAGCTTCGCGTATTGCGTCCCGCTAATGGTGTTGTTCGTAGTGATGTGCACATAGCGCGCGCTCGAATCCAGTTCGAGTTCGTCTTCGCCCGGAATGTGCAGGAACTTCCCGTCTTTTTCGGCGTTGGCCGCAGCGCGCGCCTTGCCGACGTTCTTGGCCTCGGCGAACGCCTTTTTGGACCACGACCCCGTCAGCACGTAATCCGCGCTCTGTCCCTCGGCTAGCAAGTTCATCGGTACCACCGCGAACTGCTGGCTCGCCCCACCCTGCATGAACAGAATGTCATGAGTGTCGGGCACGGCCATCAGCTCGCGCACAAGCGCTAGGGCCTCGGTGTGCACGGCGTCGTAGGTCTTCCCACGGTGGCTGTGCTCCAGAATGCTCATCCCGCTGCCTTCGATGTCCAAAAGCTCATCGCGCGCGCGCTCCAGTGCCGCGATCGGCAGCGTTGCAGGACCAGCGTTGAAGTTCATGACACGCGACATAGTGACTCCCTTGGGGCTCGAAGAATGGGGATTGAGACAGCCCGCGTACCCCCCGGCCCGGTGAGCGTCAAGGAACTCCCGACCTCGGCGCGGGGATGCCGCATCGCTCAATCGCCGTGAGCCGTTTCGATCGACCGACGCACCGCGCGAGCGCATGTCGCACCCTCGCGAGCCACCCGGGCCCCTGATCCATCCGGCACCACGATCGTAGACGGCGGTCCGCCCGGCGCACGGTCGCCAAATGCCGAAAGCCACGGCGGCGTCTCGGCTAGCCGTAGCGCTGAGCAAACAGCGGGAGCCGTGACGGCCGGCTCTACGCCGGGCCAGTTGCAGCTCGTCGCGGTGAGAGCCGCGCCAACGGCGCGCGCAAGGCTAGCCGCCGGGCAAGCACCGGGCACTCGTACAGCGAGCGTTCCGTCTACGCACAGGCGCTCGTCGATCCTCGCCCGTGCGCGCCAGGCGATCGTTAAAGGGCCGGGCCAGAACGCCGCCGACAGCGCCACCGCCCACTGTGGCGGCGGCGCGACGAGTTTCCGCCAGCCGTCGGCATCCGGCGCGATCAGCGGCACGCCGCGGCCCGCTTCGCGCGGCTTCAGCTCGAAAAGTCGGTCGAGCGCCAGAGGTCGGTCGATGCGCGCCAGTAGTCCGAACGTACTCTCCGTTGCAGCAGCGACCACGCCGCCACGCTGCAGCTGGTCGGCGGCTTCTTCGAGTGTCGTGCTACGACCCATCGCGACCCGCGATGTCGCGGCGGAGTTGCTTGCCCTCGAATTCGATCGCATCCGCCGCGCGATACGCTAGGTCTCGAGCCGCGCTGAGCGTCGCCGCCGAGGCGGTGACGCCGAGCACGCGGCCACCCGCGGTTCGCACGACGCCGCCGGAGCGCGTTGTTCCCGCGTGATAAATATCTACTCCTGACATCTTTTCGACAGCATCAAGACCATGAATCGGATCGCCTTTGCGCGGAGTCGCAGGATACCCCGCAGCGGCTAAAACGACGCAAACCCGGTTTTCGCTGGAAGTGGTAATTCCGCTGGGCAGCGCACCGCGTGACGCTTGACTCAACAGCTCGGCAAAATCGCCGTTCACGAGGTCAACTATTACCTGAGTCTCGGGATCACCAAACCTGACGTTGATCTCGAGCAGCGAGAGTTCATCGTCATCGGAAACCATCAGACCGGCGAATAACGTCCCGACGAACGGAGCGCCTTCCTGGCGCATCCCGGACACCGTCGGAGCGATGATCTTCGTGCGCACGCGATCCAGCAACGCGCCGGACAGCACATTCGCGGGCGCATAGGTGCCCATACCGCCGGTGTTCGGCCCACTGTCGCCTTCCCCGATGCGTTTGTGGTCTTGCGCGACGGGCAACAGCACGAACCGCTCACCATCGCAGATAGCGTGAACGCTTGCTTCTCGTCCGCGGATCCGCTGTTCGATGACCACGCGGTCGCCCGCCTCACCGAACCGGTGGCCGACGAGCATGTCGCGCGCTGCTCGTTTCGCTTCCTCGTGAGTGTCAGGAACCACAACGCCTTTGCCCCCGCACAGTCCGTCAGCTTTGACCACCGGGGCATCATCGAACTCATCGATAGCGGCGTTTGCCTCCGCCTCCGTCGAAACCACTCGGTAGTCTGCCGACGGAATACCGTGACGCTTGGCGAAGTCCTTCATGAACGCCTTCGATGCCTCAAGGCGCGCCGCCGAACGGGACGGCCCGTACACCTGAATGCCGCGCGCGGTTAGGCGGTCTGCCAGCCCCGCGACCAGCGGTGCTTCGGGGCCCACCACGACCAGGTCCACCCGTTGCGACACGGCCACGTCAAAGGGCTCTCCGGCGACGTTACGCGCGGTCTTCCCTGGAGCTGCCAAAGCCGCCGTACCGGCATTGCCCGGACAAAACACCACTTCGCCCACCGAGTCCGACCGCAGCAGGCGTTTT
>JAUIKB010000407.1 GCA_030430975.1 Polyangia bacterium | reverse complement strand
AGACAGGATCGACCATGACGGCTACGCTGATCAGATACTGAGCGAGTTACGCCACCGCTTACCGAACCGTGAAGGCGTCCACGTGGCGAGCGTCTTCTTTGGAGGCGGTACTCCGTCGCTCTGGAAGCCCTCCGCCGTCGGGCGCATCGTGACGGCATTGGTCGATCGCACTGAGGTCGACACTGACTGCGAGGTGACGGTCGAGTGCAACCCGAACAGCCTGGATCGGCAGCGAGCGGACGCACTCGCGGAAGCGGGCGTTAACCGCCTGAGCGTCGGAGTCCAATCCCTCAGCCAAGACCGCTTGACGTTTCTGGGACGGCTGCACACCCCCGAGGAGGCACGCGCCGCCGTGGCCGACGCCGTCGCCAGCGCGGTGGAGCGTGTCTCCGCTGACTTGATTTTTGGAGTTGCCGGTCAGTCCGCCTCGGCCGCCGCAGACGAGGCTGCGAGGGTCGCAGACCTCGGCGTGACTCATCAGTCCTGCTACGCGCTCACGATCGAAGCGGGAACGCTTTTCGGCGCGCGTGCGCGAAAGGGGCGGCTTCCGCTATTGGACGAGGCGACCGTAGCGGACTCTTTCGAAGCCGTCGCGAAGCGCCTGTCGGGGTACGGCTTCATGCACTACGAGGTCAGCAACTACGCTCGTGCTGGTCACGAGTCCCAGCACAACCTGAGTTACTGGCGCGGCCGCGAGTACCTGGGCCTTGGCTGCGGGGCCGTGGGCACGCTCGACTCGAAGCGGATCGAGCGGGGCTCGGTGGGACGGGTGCGCTATCGCAACACTCAGTCGCCTGAGCGGTACATGGCGCTCGGTTTTGACACGGTCGACTTATATGCCGCGGACGCCGGAGCGGTGTGCGAAGTGGAACCGCTCGATCCGAACACGCTGCTAAGCGAAGTCATCATGCTGGGCCTCCGCCTCGCAGAGGGCGTCGACATCGACGCTGCCGCGCGCAGGCTAGGTGCCGAGCCATGGCCAGATGCACGCCAGAAGGCTCGAGACCGGTTGCTCGATGAAGGAACGCTTGAGCGGATCGGGGGCCGGCTGCGGATCGCCAGACATGCATGGCTGCACGCCGACGGCGTCATCGCGTCGCTGATGTAGCTTCAGGCGCTACGGACGTTGTCGGACCCGGCGAATGCCTGTGCCGGCAGCCCAAGACGCGGGTTGGCGCTCGCCCAGGCGGCCAGATCGTCCAGCGAACGCTCCGCCATCGCCTGATACTTTGCGCGTTTCTTCAGACGCGCGCCCTCCCAAGGCGCGATGTGAGCAAACGTGATGTTGGACGGCTGATAGTCGTCGGGATGACGACTGAGTTGCTGTAGCAGTCCGCCTAGGGCCGTCGTCTTCGGCAGCGCGGCGACGGAAAAGCCCCCGAGTTTTGCGGCGACAAACAAACCGCATAGCAGCCCGCCGGCCGCACTCTCGACGTAGCCCTCGGTGCCGGTGATCTGACCGGCAAAATACAGATCCGTTGGCTCGCCTTCAGCGAACTCCCCCACGCCGCTGCGCACCTGCATCCGGTCGTCCAGCAGCCGTGGCGCGTTGAGAAACGTGTTGCGGTGAACGGCACCAAAGCGAAAGAACTCCGCGTTCTTCAGTCCCGGGATCATGCCAAACACCCGCGCTTGATCACCCCACGCCATGCGTGTCTGAAATCCGACCAGGTTGTAGGCCGTGCCAGCCTCGTCTTCTTTGCGAAGCTGCACGACCGCATGAGGCCAGCGCCCGGTGCGCGGATCGGTGAGGCCAACCGGCTTCATCGGGCCGAACGCCAACGTCCGCTCTCCGCGCTCGGCCATCACCTCGATCGGCAAGCATCCTTCGAAGTACTTCGCTTCTTCGAACTCGCGCGGCTCGACCTTTCGCGCATCCAGAACCGCCTTCACAAACGCCTTGTACTGCGCGGCATTCATCGGACAGTTAACGTACGCCTTCTGCTCCTCCGCGGTCTCGCCCTTCTCCCAACGGGATGCGACGAACACCTCGTCCCAGTCGATCGACTCAGCAGCGACGATCGGTGCGATTGCATCGTAGTAGGCGAGCTGCGTTTCCCCGAACCGACGTGCGATGTCCTCAGCCAAGGTGTCGCCCGTGAGCGGCCCAGTTGCAACGATCAGAGGACGCTCGTCGGGAAGCTCCGTTACGATCCCGGGCACGACCTCGATGAGCGGGTGCGCGGCCAGGCGGCGCGTCATCTCGCCGGCAAAGCGCTCGCGATCCACCGCTAAGGCCCCACCTGCGGGGACGCGACACAGCTCAGCCGCCTCCATCACCTGCGAGCCGAGACGACGCATTTCTTCCTTGAGCAGGCCGACGGCGTTAGCCAACGCTACGCCGCGAAACGAATTCGAGCAAACCAGCTCGCAAAGTTCGTCTGTCGTTTGCGCCGGCGTTCGCGCGACGGGCTTCTGTTCCAGAACCCGAACGCGTACGCCGCGAGCGGCCAGCTGAAGTGCGGCTTCGCAGCCGGCCAGCCCGGCCCCGATGATCGTTACCCGGGCGGCTGGCTTGCTCACCGGCTAAGCCTCGCTCGAATCGGTCTTCTTGGCGGCGGCTTTGGTCGTCTTCTTAGCCGCCTTCTTTGCGGTCTTCTTCTTGGCTGCCTTCTTGGTCGCCTTCTTCTTGGCTGCCTTCTTCTTGGCCGGCGCCTTCTTTTTGGCTGCTTTCTTAGCGACCTTCTTCTTGGCAGCCTTCTTCTTGGCTTTCTTCTTTTTCTTCTTTACCGGCCCGCGCTCTCGGCGCATCTGGATCAGCTCGATCGCGCGGTCGAGGGTCACCTCTTCAACCGAATCACCTGAGCGCAATGAGGCAGCGGTCTCGCCGTCCGTAACGTAGGGACCGAAGCGGCCGTTGCGAACGGTGATCTCGCCCTCGCTGACCGGGTCCTTACCCAGCGTTCGGAGCGGCTCGGCCGCGGCCCGACGTTGACGCTTCTTGGGTTCTTTTAAGAGCTTCACGGCCTCATCCACCGTGACCGTGAAGATCTGCTCCTCTGTCTCAAGACTGCGCGTGTCTTTGCCCTTGGTAATGTAAGGACCGTAGCGCCCGTTTTGAGCGGTGATCGGCTCGTTGTCTTCCGGATGGTTTCCGATATGGCGCGGCAGACCGAGCAGCTTCAGCGCCTGCTCCAGCGTCAGCGTTTCCGCCGTCATGGACTTGAACAGAGACGCCGTTTTCGGCTTCTCTTTGGAGTCCGGATCGAGCTCACCTAGTTGCACGTACGTGCCGAATCGACCTGCTTTCACGAACACCGGCAGCTCCGTCGCCGGATCGCTGCCGAGCTGTCGGTCGCCGCTCGGCGCATTGAGCAGCTCGGTCGATTTCTCCACCGTGAGTTCATCCGGCGGCATGTCGTCGGGGATGCTCACCGTGTCATCGCCGCGCTGCAGATAAGGGCCGTACCGGCCGACCCGAGCCACGATGCCGCGCCCCTCGTCATCGGTGCCGATCGGGATGGAGTTGATGTCGCGAGCGTCGATCTCGCCCATCTGGTCGTTCACCATCGCGTGAAGCCCGACATCACTGGTGCGCTCGACGTTCTTCGACCCGTCGCCACCGGTGGCCGTATCGTTAGCCGGCTTTCCTTTGCCGAAATAGAACCGGCGTAGCCACGGCTCGGCATCCGCCTGCCCGCTGGCAATAGCGTCCAAGTCGTCTTCCATTCGCGCCGTGAAGGCGTAGTCGACGAGGTCCGGAAAGTGACGTTCCAAGAGCGTCACTACGGCAAACGCCTTGAATGACGGGATAAGGGCGGAGCTCTTTTTGCGCACGTACCCACGGTTCAGGATCGTGGAGATGATCGATGCGTAGGTGGATGGCCGGCCCACGCCGAGTTCCTCGAGTCGACGGACCAGGCTCGCCTCCGTGAATCTCGCCGGAGGCTGGGTCTCGTGACCACTGGGCTTGAACTCGCTGCCATCGAGCCCTTCGCCCTTGCTCAACGCCGGCAGATGCTTTTCGCGATTGAGAAGCTCCGCTTCGGGGTCGTCGCTGCCTTCAACGTAGGCGCGAAGGAATCCCGGGAACGTGATGGTATTGCCGGTCACCGAAAACTCGCAGCGCTGCCCGTTGTCCGTCGTCCCCACAATGCGGACCTGGAGCGTCTCACCGCGCGCGTCCTGCATCTGAGAGGCGACGGTGCGTTTCCAGATCAGCTCGTAGAGCCGCGCTTCGTCCTTCCCCACGCTTCGAGCGACTTCCTCCGGGGTGCGGAACGTATCCCCCGTAGGCCGAATCGCCTCGTGCGCTTCTTGCGCGCTCTTCACCTTCTTTGCGTACTTGCGAGGCGAAGCCGGCAGATAGTCGTCGCCATACATCTGCGCAATCTGCTTGCGCACTCCGGTAACTGCGTCGTCGGCAAGCGTCGTGCTGTCCGTACGCATGTAGGTAATGTAGCCGTTTTCGTACAGGCGTTGCGCGACCTGCATCGTGCGCGCGGAACTGAACCGGAGCTTGCGCCCGGCCTCCTGCTGCAGCGTCGAGGTCATAAACGGTGGCGACGGCGAACGCTTGTACGGCTTGGTCTCAACCGATGAAACCTCAAACCGACGGCCGACGAGGTCCGCTGCAAGAGCCTTAGCCTGCTTCTCGTCGAGCAGAGCCGCTTCCTTCCGCTTCAGCTTTCCGCTCTCGTCGAAGTCCTTGCCGGTTGCCAGCCGTTTGCCGTCCAGCGAGTGGAGCGTGGCCACTAGAGACCCGGTGCCCTTTTGCTTCGCGAACTCGGCCTCCATCCCCCAGTAGGCAGCGCGCACGAACCGAATGCGAGCGCGCTCCCGCTCCACAACGATTCGAGTGGCAACGCTCTGGACACGTCCCGCCGACAGACGCGGCATGATCTTGCGCCAGAGCACCGGCGACACCTCGTACCCGTAGAGTCGGTCGAGAATTCGCCGCGCCTCTTGAGCATCCACGAGGCGCTGATCGATGTCGCGGGGCGCGTCGATCGCCGCCTGGATGGCTTTACGCGTGATCTCATGGAACACCATCCGCTTCACCGGGACCTTGGGCGACAACACCTGGATGAGGTGCCACGCGATCGATTCACCCTCTCGGTCTTCGTCGGTAGCGACGTAGAGCTGGTCGACTTGCTTGAGCAAGTCCTTCAGCTTTTTGACCTGAGACTTCTTCTCCGGATCGATCACGTACAACGGCTTGAAGCCGTTCTCGACGTCCACACCCAAACGAGCCCACGCCGACTTCTTGTACTGCGCCGGTACATCACTCGCGCGCTTAGGTAGGTCACGGATGTGACCGATCGACGATTCGACGACAAAACCGGCGCCGAGATAGCCCGCAATCGTCTTTGCCTTGGCCGGCGACTCAACGATTACTAGTGACTTGGTCATGTGCGGGACTTCCGAATCTGAATGATTTCAATGAGTTAACGTTTGGCGATCGACCCCAACGTGGTCGCAAATCGCAATATCTCGTGATTTCAAGCATTTACGAGCGAGTAGTGGCCCGAGGCGCTGGAGACTAAGACGCCACTCAGGGTCAGAGTCAAGAGATGTTGTTGGACCGTGGGCACCGCAAGCCCTGTTGCTGCGCAGATCGCGTCTACCCGACTCAGCCCTGAACGAACCGCCTCGAGGATCTGAGCCTGCGCTTTCGTAAGTTCTGAACCCTTGATAATCACAGGTGATTTAGGAGAGGCGCCGGCCGGTTCCCGAGCAGAAGGCGCGCTCGGAGTCGGGTCGGGCGGCGGGTCGACGGCGAGTACCAGCTGCCGCGCAACTCCGGTCGCCGGGCGGACCCAGTTGCCCCGGCTCTGCAGTAGCTTGAGCACCTGGGCGCTGCCCCGCAGCGGTTCGGCC
>JAUIKB010000406.1 GCA_030430975.1 Polyangia bacterium | reverse complement strand
GTGTAGCGACCGCAGCCGAGACAGTGCGAAAATACCAGCAGCGGGAACTCGCCTTCGGCGCCCGCGGCGTCGCGTGCTGCGCGGGTCTTGGCGGTGACGCATTCGCTCGGCGCCGCTTTGGCGAGGGACTCGACCGTTTTGCGGGCAGCCGGCTTGCTCTCGAAGTCGGCCAGCGGCGCTCCCTCCTGCGCTCGGTCACGAGCTGCGGGGTCGGCGGGATACCAGACTTCGACCGAAACCGTTCGCTTGCGTTCCGCGTCGGTCAGTTGGTGAGTGGTGTGGCCTGCCGGGTAGGCGCCTTCTTTCCAGGGCGCCGTGGGCTTTGGTGACTTCGATGCATCGACCGTTGTGTCGTCGCTGGAGCAGGCGCTCGTGAGCGCGATTGCCGCGCACAGTGTCGCTGCGTATCGAGCTGCGGTGGCCGCCCGTTGGTGCGTCGATGCCATGCCTGGAGGATACCGCGGTTCGCACCCGCTCGTGACCGAATGGTTGATTACTACTGCTTATCGATCATGCACTAATTAGTTAATCGCAATGGGGGACCGGTGAAACTACGAATCGCTCATGAAGCGACACAATTTCGGCATTCTGCTGGGCGCATCGTTGGTGATCGTCGGGTTTTTCTTCGGCTGGCTGGGGCTGAGCTACGGCGGCAAGTCGTTTTCGATCTCCGGCTGGGAGGTCGCCAAACTCGCTCACCAGCGAGGCTGGCACTACTACCTGTTGTACGCGCTACCCGTAGGCTCGCTGTTGGCAGCCGTCGCTGCGCTCAAGGATCGTCAGGCCGCTGCCCGACTCGGTACGTGGCTCGGCGGTGCGTTTGTCCTGTGGGGCGCCGTCGAGCTGGCGCGGTTTCTCTATATGACGACGTTTCTCGGTCTGTGGCTCACGGTGGCCGGCACGGTGACGTTGCTAGCCGTGGGGCTCGCTACCCGCAGGCGCTGATCAGGGCTGCAGCGGAGGCGTGTGGCACCCGCGTGAGGTCCTGCCAAACGCTTCCGCAACCCCAGCAGCTTCTCGCTCAGACGCCGAAGTACCTCGGGTTCAGACACGTCGTCGCCGTGACGCTCGCGCGCCCCGACGCACATCCGTCGTCGCAGGGTGACGCTGTTGTATCGCCATCGACGGACTGGCTGGGCATACTTCAAGCGTACGATGTCCCGGCGTGTTGGAAATGCGTTACGAATTCGGAGTGCTCCATCGCTGGTGGTGGTCCTCGCCGCGCTCATCGCTTGCCGGAGCGAAACTGCGCGCGATGCCGGGCCCGCAGACATTGCCAACGCGCAGGCGGCATGTCTGAAGGAGTCGTCGCTGAGGAAAGCAGATGGCGACCGTGCGCTGGCTCAGTTCCGCAAGTATTGTGCTTCGGCTGAGTGTGAGCAGCTGAGCAAGGTCGCCGCGGTCTGTTACTACGGCGGCCGCTCAAAGACCCCTGCTCACTATCACGTCTACACCACGCTGCTCAGAAGTGCGTCTGCTCCGCGCAGTTCGATCTGTGAGGACATGCGTGCGAGTAAAGCATTCGGGCTCGTGACGCCGATCCACCTCTACTGCGCTACAGGCGAAAAGCCGTGCACGCTGTGTCAGACAGGCGACGGCTCACATCGCTAAAGCTCAGCGGGCGACTCTGCGCTCGGTTGCCGCAGCATCCACCAAACCTGTAGGTCATCGCTCAGCCGTGGAAAGGGTTCGGTCCAGAACACGTTGTAGCCATGGCGCTCGTACAGACCGACGCTCGACGCTTTGTCGGTCTCCAGATAACAGTCGACGCCGTCGGCTTCGGCGCGTGCGGTGAGCGCACGCAGCAGCGCGCCGCCCACGCCTTGTCCTTGGAACTCGGGATCGACGCCCAGCACCATCAAGTAGTGGTGCGGCGTCTTGGGATGGTGGCGCTCCATGAGCTGACTGGCGGCGGCGAAGCGCGCGGTGTGCCACGCGCCGGTGCGCACGATGCCGCGCGCCAACGCCAGCGTGCCGCTCGCTCCCGGTGGGTACTGGCCGGGTCCAAACGTGAGCTGGGCACCGGCGACCCGCCCGTCGATGGTGACCGTCTCGACGCGCCCGCAGCGCTGGACGGCACGACAGAAGCCGTCGAACACTGGAACCAACAGCTGTTCGCGATGTTGGTCGGAGCTGGCGGCGCTCAGGATCGCGCGCATCCCGGGGTTGTCGCGGAATGCCCGCGCGAGGGCGCGTGCCGCGCCGGGCACATCGGTCAGCGGCTGAACGGTGTGCGTCTTTCGCGTCACAAGCGGACCTTCGTCAACGTACCGGCCACGGGTTGGGTGCTAACCGGTGCCAACAAGGTTTGACTGCGCCGACGCTTGATTCATTCGATAGCGCGGTGGTCGGCTATTTGACGATCGTGAGTTTGCCGGCAGTACATTTGCCGCCGCTGCAGGTGACGGGCGTCTCCAGATGAGCGTCAGCAGAGCCGTCGCCGTTCAGGTCAGCCTTGGCGACGACCTTGCCGGCAGTATCGTTTTCCTTGACCCATTGGTATTGGAAGTATTGGGGCATCATCATCGAGAATTTGATGCACCTCCAGCTCGGTGATTCCCAGTCTGTGGGGGCGGCCACGTACTTCTTGCCGCGGATTTTCGATAGGTCTGAGGGAACCGCTGGTGTCGTCGACGGCAGTCCGCCGGTCTTCGCTGTGGTGCCAGCGGCCAACGTCCCCTCGCCCAGCTTCTCTTGCTCAGCGCATGCGATCACGCCTCGCGCGATCGCCCCGCTGGACGCCATGCCTTCGGCGCGTTTTGAGTTTTCCAGGTATTTCCTGCTACCCGAAACGCCCAGGGCGCCGATCACGCCCACACCGGCGATTCCGCAAACGACGAGTGCGCCGAGAACGACCGCGACGATGACGATCGGATTGGTCTTCTTCTTGGGCTGGGCCGGCTGGTTCATGGTGCCACGCTATCATGGGTCGAAGATTCCAGGCGACCGGGGCCTCGCACGGCGTACGATTGGAACAATCGGTGCGATCGGTGTGCTGAACGGTACGTAATGCTGAGCGACGATGGACAAGTCTGATACGCAGGCCGACACCGGTTCGGGAACCGAGTCCGACGCAGCAGACACCGAAGTCAGATCCGCCGCTCTGCGGCAGCGAGGCGACGCAGCGCTTGCGCTGCAAAAAGGCGAGCCAAGAGTTCCCCTCGCGCTGGCGGCGGTCGGCGGCGTCGCGTTCGCGCTCAGCTCGCCTCCGACCGACCTGTATCCGCTTGTCATCCTCGGGCTGACGCTTCAGTACGCTGCGATCCGGCACGCGCCGAGCGGCTGGCGCGCGTTTGGCCGCGGGTTATTCTGGGCGACCGTCGCTGGCCTAGTCGGCATGCGGTTCGTCCCGCAGCTGATCAACAAGTTTACGGCGCTCGGCTATTCGGGTGGAACGTTGGCGTTGGTCCTGGTGTCCGCATTTCAAGGACTGTGGTGGGGCGTCGGTGCTGCGGTTCAGCATCAACTGGCGAAGCGGCTTCGGCTCGATCCGCGGTTGGCCTTCGCAATGGGGACGGTCGTGGCGATCTCGATGCCCGCCGTGTTTCAGTGGACGCCCGCCGGACTCATGTCGCCGTGGCCGATCTTGGTTCAGGCAGCCGATGTCGTTGGCGAGCGGGGTGTTTCGTTCGTCCTGGCGCTGGCAGCAGCTTTGCTAGCGTCGCCGTGGGTTGATTCCCCCAAACAAGAGAAACCGCAGACCCGCTTTCGTGGGCCAGCGATCGCGGCGCTCTTGACCGCGGTGCTGCTGGTCTACGGGGCGGTGCGTATGCCGATGGTCGCCGCCGCTGACGGTACCAAGACGATCCGTCTGGGCGTGGTGCAGGCGGCGATCGAAGCTCGGATGCGCTGGAAGAAGTCGCAGCGCGCGACCATCCACAAACAGCTAAGGCGGCTGACGAGAGAGTCGGAGCAGGCTGGCTCCGAGCTGACGGTGTGGCCCGAAGCGGCCTATCCATACGTGCTGCCACATCGCGCGGGGCGTACGTTCGGTGGGTTTCGTCGGATCGTGGGCCGTGGTGTGACCGGACCGGTGCTGGTCGGCGCTCTGACGCAGAAACGCGGGTCAAAGTTTAAGTACAACGCGGCGACGGTCGTCGATCGGCGCGGCGTGATGCAGCTGCCTCAGGCGAAAATGAGGCTGCTTTGGTTTGGCGAAGCGATTCCGATGTCCGAGTACCTGCCGTTTTTGCGCACGATGTTCTCGCGCGCGGGTGGGCTAGCGCACGGTGAAAGCGTTGAACTGCTAGCCAGCGGTGACGCGCGGATGGGCGTATTGAACTGCTACGAAGACACGCTGCCGGAAATCGGGCGCAAAGTGGCGCAGCGTCGGCCGAATCTGCTGATCAACGTGACCAACGACGCCTGGTTTGGTGACACCGCGGAACCTGAGCTGCATCTGCGCTTGAGCGTGATGCGTTCGATCGAGACACGGCTGCACATGGTTCGCGCTGTGAATCTGGGCGTACCGGCATGGATCGACGCGCGCGGCGTGATCCGTAAGCGCGGTAGCGAGTCGGAAGTGGGCGTGATGTACGCCGAACCGTCCCTCAACGAAAAATCCCCAACCCTGTTTACCAGGATTGGGGACTTTCCGCTTTTCGGCGGCCTGACACTCACCGCGCTAATAGCGTGGTGGCGCAGACGCCGAGATCACTGAACGAGGTCTTTGAGGGCCTTGAGCGCCGTGGCGCGGACCTTCTTGGACGCCGGCTTGGCCGGAATCGTGATCGGTTCCTTGGTGAACGGGTTGATGCCTGCACGCTCTTTGGTCGCGGGCTTCTTCACCACACGCAGCTTCACCAGACCGGGCACGACGAATTCGCCGGCACCACGCGGTGAGAGCTGCTTCTTGATGAGCTCCGAGAGCGCTTCGAACACGCGGTTCACGCTCTTCTTGTCCAATTCAGTCGCCGCAGCGAGCTCCGTGATGACCTGCGCTTTGGTCAGTCGCTTAACCTTACCTGCCATGAGCTTTTCTCCTAAAATCCTCTACAAATCCGTCGTCTGCCCCCCCAACTACCGCACGTTTGTGCGGTACTGCCTGAGGGCAAGCGGACAGGTAACAGGCCGCGATTTGCCGCACAAGCGAAAACGAAGGGGGTTTGGGCTGCGCGGGTCCCAAATGGCGCTGGTTTTGGGCTTCCGCCACCCGCGTTTCGATCCCTGACGGCGTCGTACTTCCTCGGGATAAACCCTGCGTCCATCGCCCTCGACGAAGACGACTTCCTGAATCGGATTAGCTACTTACCTCGCGTTTTCCATGGGGAGGGCGAACCTGAGCAAAGCCGCGACAGACCACAAAAACACCGCAAATTTCCCCGCGAACGCCGAGCCAAACAGGCGTGGAAATCCGAGGTCATTTTTTTCGGGATTTGCGGCTCCTAGCTGGGGTTTTCTGGGGCCTTTGCCGGGTGACGGCATTCACTAAACGCCTGGTTTCTGCGTCCATCTCGGCTTCCTCGGCATCCGTCTGGTGGTCGTAGCCGCAGAGATGCAGCAGGCCATGCGCCAAAAGGAAGGTGACTTCGGCCTCCAGCGACTGCCGCCGCTGTTTCGCTTGGCGCTGAGCCGTGTCGAGTGAAACCACGACGTCACCGAGCAGACGTGGCTGTCCTTCGATCGGCTCTTCGTCCATCGGGAACGCGAGCACATCGGTCGGACGATCCTTGCCGCGGTGCTCGCGATTCAGCTGGTGTATGCGCGCGTCATTCGTGATCAGCACGCTGAGTTCAGCGTCGACCAGGTCGAGATCGCGCAGCATACGCTCGGCGATCGCATGCAGGGTGCGAGAGCGAAACGGAATCGATCGCGGCGCCGACCG
>JAUIKB010000405.1 GCA_030430975.1 Polyangia bacterium | reverse complement strand
CGGACCGGAGCTGCATCTGGTCGATCAGCGCTCCACAAACGGAAGCTTTGTCAACAGCGTGCGTGTGGCCGAAGCGTACCTACGCGGTGGCGAGACGATCGCGTTGGGTTCGAGTCAAATCCGCGTGCATCTGGTCGGCGATGCGCCCACCACGGGGCTGACCGGCAGCGACCGCTTCGGACCGTTGATCGGCGCCAGCCCTCGCATGCGGCGCCTGCATCCACTGCTCGAACGCCTCGCCGCAGCCGACGTGCCGGTGATCATCGAGGGGGAAACCGGCACCGGCAAAGAGGTCGTCGCCGAAGCGCTCCACGAGCAGGGTAATCGCGCGGGGCCGCTGGCTATCTTTGACTGCACGGCGGTGGCTCCCAACCTGGTCGAGGCAGCGTTGTTCGGACACGAGCGCGGCGCGTTCACAGGTGCGGCTAGCGCGCGCCAAGGTGTGTTCGAGGAGGCTGACGGTGGAACGCTGTTGATCGACGAGATCGGCGACCTCGATCTTGCGCTGCAACCGAAGCTGCTGCGCGCCGTCCAGCGCTCCGAGATCCGCCGCGTCGGCGCGCAGAGCTGGACGCGCGTGAATGTCCGCATTCTGGCCGCCACTCGTCGCGACCTCGACGCCGAGGTCGAGGACGGCCGCTTTCGCGAGGATCTATTTTACCGCCTGAATATTACGCGAATCGAGCTACCACCACTTCGCGAACGGGCCGGCGATATCGCGCTGCTAGCGCGCTACTTTTGGGACCGACTGGGCGGCAAGGACCTACCCATCCCGTACGACCTGTTCGAGTCGTGGGAGAGCTACCACTGGCCGGGCAATGTCCGTGAGCTCGAAAATGCTGTCGCGCGCCGCCTCGCGCTAGGCGATCTAGCCGGCGGCCCGCAACAGGATCCGCGCACGGCCGCGGGCGAGCGGCTCGAGGTTCCGTTCGAAACCGGCAAAGCGCTGGCGCTAGCGCGAGGTGAAGCCGTGGCCGAGTTCGAGCGGGCGTACCTGGAGCGGCTGCTTCAGGCGCACGACGGGGACGTGGCACAAGCGGCGCAGGCTGCCGGCGTCGGCCGGCGCTACTTCAACATGCTGCGCGCTCGTCACAACGTCTAACGGCCCCTCTCAAGCGCAATAACTCACGTCTCGAATCAGGCGCCGCCCGATTAAGCGCCGGCTGGGAACCACCAACGCGGCTATGTTTGAGCCGTGACCACCGCTACGCGACGCTCAGCCCTTAACACCGCAAACTTTGGCAGGGCTGCGTCAGTCCTCACAGTTGCCCTGCTGGTCACGGCATGTTCGGACACGTCCTCAGACGCTGCAGGGTCCGGCGGCGCAGGCACAGGTGGCACGACGAGCGGCGGCGGGGCGGCGGGCAGCGGCGCCGGTGGCAGCTCCAGCGGCGGCGCCCCAGGAGGCAGCGGCGGCTCCGCTGGCGGCGGCGGAACGGCGGGCAGCGGCGGCGGCCCCGCCAAACCCCAGTGCAGTGCGGTAAGCATCGACGAGGACGTGTTTACGGGGTCGGCACCGTGTGGGTTCGATCTCAGCGCGACAGCGGCTGGCGAGACGGTCAGCCTGGACTGCATAGCCGACCTGGAAGGCGCTACCGTCAAATTGCCCGCCAACGTCGCTCTTGAGTTCGCTGGAGGCGACATTGTCAATGGGACGCTCGAATTCGGTGCCGATGGGATCATCGACGGGCGGCTCCTGAACTCCAGCCTCAACCTAAGCGGCGACGCGAAACTCAAGGACACGACGTTCGAGTTCCATCCGAAGCGTTGGGACGTCGTCGAGGGGCCCACCGACTCCGACACCGCGCTCGCCAACAATACCAATCTCGAAACGCTCATGAACCGCACCAAGGATCTCGGCGCGGAGACATTTCTGATCGATCGGTTCGACGCGTATTTCGAAGTCACGCGCGTCACCAGCACGACCTCCAACCAAAACTTCTACCCACGCGTAGAAGCGCTCAACGTCCCCGGCGACTTCCATCTCCGAATGACGGACCGCACATTCCTGCGCGTCCAACCCAACAGCAATGGGAGCGGCGCGCTGCTAGCCGTGTACGACACCAGTGGCTCACGAGTCACGTGCGGCAACCTGGTCGGCGACCGCGACGAACATGTGTATCCAGATCCATCCCTCGAAGACCAACAGGGGCAGCACCTGCTGTTGATCCGGTCGGGCAAGCAAGTGGTCATCGATGGCGTGAACCTCACCATGGGCTCCGCTGGCGGCATCGACATCAACTCGGATGGCTTCTCTTTCCAACCGGAATACAACCCCACCGACGACGTCGTGATCAAGAACTGCTCGTTCAGCGATATCCGCCGCATGTCGCTCGCCATCACCGACGGCCGGAACATCACTGTCGACAGCAACTCGTTCAGCAACACTAACCTAGACCGACCAAAGTCCGTGAGCGGCGAAGTCGGATACGCGATCAACATCGAAGCGTTGCGCGATCGCGACCCACAAGGCGAACTGCGCTACTACCAGAAGGCGTTCGATATCAACATTCGCAACAACGTTGAAAAGGGCAGCAAGTGGGGCTCGCTCACGATTTCGATCGGGGAGCGAGTGTTCGTCGAGAACAACCAGTTCGAGGGTAAAGTCGTCTACACCCTGACCAACGGCACCCGGATCCGCAACAACACATTCGTTGCATCCGCCGAGACTGCCAAGTCAGCGGCGCTGCTCGTCGGCGGCCCGGGCGAAACCGTCTTCGACAATGAGGCATCGGGCAACACCATCACCGGCTACGGCGTCGGCATCAACGGCGGCGATCACAGCGTGAAGGTGTTCGACAACGTCATCACCGACTGCGGAACAGGAATCCAGCTGAAGAACGCGTGGGACATGGAGTTCTACAACAACAAGATCACCAGTTCGGACCCTTCGAGCAAAGCGTTCTTTCTTCACGTCACGTCCCTGGATGACATCGTCATCCGCAACAACGAGTCGAATGTCGGGCGTAGCCATATCGAGGCGGTGCAGCTCAATCAAGCCACGGAGGATGCCGCCAACCGTGTCGTTATCAGAGATAACCAATTCCTTTCGGACGCCGGCGTCACGCTATCGAGTGCGCGTGGTGTCGTATTCGAGAACAACGTGACCAGCGGGTCGATGCAGTTGATCAACGCCTCTCAAATCGACGTGCTCACCAACACCTTCAGCCCAACGGGCAGTCACGGCATTCGGCTGCGCGACACCAATACGGCGGTTCAGCTAGACGGCAACGCGATCACCGTCGGCGCCGCCTTCGATTGCATCGACGACCAGTCGGATAGCCAAAGCTCGGTAACGATCGGCACCAATACGTGCACCAAGCCGTGAGGACTCGGGCGGTCGCTTGCGCCGTCTCGGCTCAACGGTCCGCCCGTTCGATCGCTTTCTTCAGCTCGGAGAACGGCGGCCTATTCTTGTAGTTCTTGGTGATGTGCTTGTACGCGACGCGGTTCTTCGTATCGACCAAGACGACCGACGGCCACGCGACCTCGTTGCCGGGATCGTCCACGCCAAAGGCTCTGATGAGCTTGCGATCGGGATCGGACACCAACCGAAACGTGTAGCCCTCGTCGACCTCGAGCTCTTGCGAATCTTCGATCGGGTCCGCGGAGATCGCGACCAGAGTGACGTTGCGCTCATCCAGCCAGCTGAGGTTTCGCTGCAGCTCGCCGAGCTGCCCTAGGCAGTGTCCTCACCACGCGCCGCGGTAGAACACCAGCAGCTGCAGCTCCTCCGAAGCCAGCGACCACTTTCCTTGTGTGCTGTGCAGTTGAAGCGCGCCTGCGCCTACCGGCACCGGAGCCTTCGCGCCGACCTTTGGACTGCGCTTTTCGATGCCTTCCGGCGGCGTTTCGCGGAGCGCCTCTGGCGGGTACCCCGCCGCCTGCAGAAGCGGTCCACAGGCAAACAACCCGAATGCGCCGGCCACGAGAGACAGGAGCCCACGCCGTGAGCAGTTTGCGAGGGTAACAACGCGTCGATCGCTGGCGTCGGTCATGGGTCTCACCTCCACTTTATGAGCCGCACGTGAACGACGTCGACCGTCTAATCGCATCACTCGATCGTTCTTTGGCTCAATTGCTACTTGGAACGGGCCAATCGAACCGACATGCTCGGATCGATGCTTCGACATGGACACGCCCACCTGGCGGGTACGCTGGGGCTGCTACCTTTGTTTCTGGGTTGCGTGGCGACGCCGCCGCCGGAACCGGCGAACCCGTCCCCTGCGGCGTCGAGCTCGAACGGGCAGAGCGCGGCCGATCAGGCTGGCGACGACGCCAGCGCCTACCGCGGCTATACCGGCAGCGCTGCGGACGTCTTGAAGCAGTACGCGCAGACCGCCGACGCCGCGCGCACAAGGCGCGCTCAGCTGACGAAGCAGCTCGAAACCGCCACGCCGCTGGATCAGCTACGCCTCCACGTGCGGGTGGCAACACTGTACGAGGACCTCGCCGAACGGCTCGCTCTGACTCGGGAACCTCACGTTCGGCTACTGACGGGCGCACAAGAGCAACTCCTAAAGGAGGCCAACGACAGCGGTGATCAGGCACGCATCGACAAGGCGGCTGCGGTTCGCGCCCAAATGCGAGAGACGTGGCGCAAAGTCACGGCGCAAGAAATGGCGCTCGCAGCGATGATCGTCGTGTCCCACTACGACCAGGCTGCCGTGCTCGTCGCGGAGCACAGTCTGGCCGGCAAGGAGGTCGACGCCGCGATGGCGCACCGCGACCTGATCGCCAAAGAGCTGGGCTCGGACGCGCTCAATGCGATCCGAGAGCAGCTCGCCGAGGACTCCGAAGGTGCGTCGCAGGCGTCGCAAGCAGGTCCCGCGACAGCGCGCAAACAGATCGTCTGTATGGATCCGCTGCAGTAGCTACTTCGGCGGCTCGATCGGCGCGATCGTCGTCACACCCGCGCCGCGGAACTGCGCCGGGCCGCCGCTGATCGGAACCTCCGTCGGTGTGCCGGTCGTTACGTCGACTTCGTATAGCTTCCCGTCGAAAGCGAACGCATACAGCGTGCCGCCCCAGTAGCCGAGCCCCGCACCGCCGAAGCTCAACCCCGAGTCACCGATATCGTTCACGACGCCGCCCGTGACCGGATCCATCGTCACTAGGTGATCATCGCCGCCGTTGCTGGCCATGATGTACATCGCCGCGCCTTTGATGGCGACCATGTCACCGCCCTTTGAGCTCCAGTTCGCGCCCAGCGGTCCGATCGGTGTCGCCGCACCGGTCGTCTGATCGAAGCGCGCGTAGCTGCCATCGGCGCCGAACCCGACCAGCACCTCTTCGGTCGCTTCGAGAGTGCCCTCCGGAACGAACGACAGCCCCTGGTACAGCTCGGTGAGCGCGGTGATCAGCGTGCACTCAGCCGTCTTTGGATCGACGTTGAACAACGAGTGGGACGGCGCGCCCATGTGACCGGCAGCCACCCCGACTCCGAGCATGCGGCCGTTCTTGTCGATCGCGATGTCGGTCATGCCGTCAGCGCTGTCGTTGGGATCCCCCACGCTGATGCAGTCGAACGTCCCGACTTCGGTGAGCACCTTCGACACCGGCTCCATCAAGTACAGCGTGTCGGCGCTGTGCGCGTACACGTCGCCCATGTCAAACGTGAAGTTCGCGCCAAGATTGAACAGCCACAGCTCGCGCAGCGCATTGAGATTGGCAAAAAACTCAATCGGCTGATTTTTGTAGAAGTCGTCGTCAATGGCAACGATAGTTGTTGCCGTTTTCGTTCGTTAATCGTTGAATATCGTTCATGTTATTGTGTGACGTTGTGGTAGTGATTGTAAACGATATTCAACGATTAACGAACGATAT
>JAUIKB010000404.1 GCA_030430975.1 Polyangia bacterium | reverse complement strand
GCACCTGTCGACTTCGAGTACGTGCGGCTGGACTGAGTTTATTCGGTTCCTAGACGTGCGGGGACGAGCGGAGACTCCTCCCGAGGGCGGAGCCCTTTGCTCGCCTTTTTCCGCTCCACGGGTCGGCTCGCTGCCGCTGCGCGGCGGGTTTAAACTCTGGTGTCTGTGGCGTGGATCCGAGTTCGCGACTCCGACGCTGTTTGCTCGCCTTTTTCCGCTGCGCGGGTCGGCTCGCTGCCGCTGCGCGGCGGGTTTAAACTCTGGTGTCTGTCACGTAGATCCGATCTTGGGGACTCCGACTCCTAGCGGACGATCTTGATCTCCATGCGCGACCGGGCGTTCTGGTAATAGGTGGCCAGGGCCCCGCGGAGCTTGATCCCAACGTACCAGCGGCGGAGTGGTTGCTTTGCCTCTGCGAAATCCTTGGTTCGAAACGGCGTACGCCCGGTGCGGAACAGCACCTTCAGTTCCGCGTCGCTCGGCTTGAGCATCGGCGTGATCATCTGATCGACGTACAGGCTGGCGCGGGCCTGGCGACGGAGCAGCCGCAGCACGTCGCTGTCCCCGACGCCCTCTGCACGCGCCGCGCGCTGCAGGGCTTGCAGTCCGCCGACGCGTTGCAATAGCGCCAGACGCGCGGCTTGGGTGCGGCGTTCAAGGATGCGCTTGCCGTAGGGGCGAGTCACCTTAAGGCTCGCTAACATCGTCTCCGCAATGTGACGCTCAAGCGCCGCACGCACGTGCCGAGCGCGGTACGGCCGGCGCTTTCCGCCGAGCCGGTCGGGATCGGCGGCCGCCTCAAGCCGTGCTTGAAACGCCAGCATACGCTCGTACACGAACTGCGGCGATCGAGCGCCGCCGGTTTCTGGCGACGTGAACCGAACCACGACCCGGTCGACAAGGCGCGGACGAGCGCGCTTGGCCGCGGGTTTGCGGACGGGTTGGGCTCGCACAGTCGGTGCGATGAGGCTGAGTGCCGCGACGGCGCAGCCGACGAGAAGCGGCGCTCCCCTCATGCCGATCAACCGGTCGCGGTGCGCTTCTGGGACGATGGGCTCGGTTCGTCGTCCTCGGATGGCGCGGCGGCAGATGCCTGCGGCTCCGAGGGGGCCGCGTCGGCGCTGGTCTCGTGGCGCTGCGCGTAGACGCGCGCGGCGCGCCGAGCTTTGACGAACTCCGCGAACGTTAGGACCTTGTCGAGATCGCGGGTGCCAAACGTCTCAAGCAGCTCGGTGAGCTGACGTCTCAGCGACTCCGCGCTCCGGGGACGCCGGCCGCTTAGCTGATCCTGCGAGATCGGGGGAGCGTTGCTACGACCCGGTTCCACGACGACCGCCGGCCGAGGTACAGCTCTGAGGGCGTGCGCGGTCAGCCACGCCTCCATGAAGACGCGTAGGCGTTCGCTGCGGAACGCGAACCATCGCTCGCGTTCAGTAGCGAATGACATGAGCACGTCCTTGAAGCGGCGAAACGCGCCTTTGCCGTCTATTGCGGCGGTCAAGCGGTCTCTCAAATCCGCGTCGTCCACCATCGGGATGAATCGCTCCATCCACCGGTACTGCTCGCGAGAGCTGACCGGATCGATTCGCATGTAGTTGGAATCCGCGGCGATGCGGGCGTGCATCTCGGGATCGGCAATCCCGTCGACGACGCGCAGGACCTCGCCCGTGTTCAGGTGGAGATAGCTATGTACTTCGGGCGCGTTGTTTTCGAAGGCGTCCTCCAGCGACTGCCACTCGATGGGCACCTCGTGAAGCTGAGGTTTGCTGCCGGATGTATCGTTAGCCAATTGAGCCTCTGAGAGTGAAAGGTTGCCGCTGCAAGCGAGAACGCCCTGATCTGAACCGCCCTAAGTTGGAACTGCCGGGGCCGCGCCAAACTTCCACCGAACTGAAAGAATCAGTCGCCGACCGACTGACCGCGGACGCGCCGCACCGCGTCGCGCCATTGCTGCATGTGTTGCTGTCGCTTTGTCTCGTCCATGGTGACATGAAATGAGTCCTGAATTTGCACCATTTTCGCGGCTGCTTTCGGGCTATCGAACAAGCCGGCTCCGATGCCGGCCAACATGGCGGCTCCCCGCGCGGTCGTCTCCAGCTCGGCGGGTCGTTCGACGGTGAGGGCCGAAAAGTCGCTTTGGTACTGCATTAATACATCGTTCGCAGCCGCCCCACCGTCAACCCGCATGCGGCGAATCGCGCTACCGAGGTCCTCGCCCATGGCCGCGACTAGGTCTTGGACTTCGAGGGCGATAGCTTCCAGCGTAGCCCGTGCGAGATGAGCCCGCGTGGTACCGCGTGTGATCCCAGACACCATGCCGCGAGCGTCGGGATCCCAATAAGGTGCGCCTAGACCGGCGAGAGCAGGCACGAATACGACGCCGTCGCTCGACTCTACCTGCCGTGCGAGGGCCTCGACATCTGACGCCGAGTCGATCAAACGGAGGCCGTCTCGCAGCCACTGCACCGCCGCACCCGCCACAAAACAGCTGCCTTCGAGGGCGTAGACGGCCTCGTCTCCGATCTGCCAAGCCATCGTGGAGAGCAAACCGTGCTGGCTCCTCACCAGCGACTCGCCGGTGTTGAGCACGACAAAAGCGCCGGTGCCGTAGGTGCACTTCACGTCGCCGGGCTCGAAGCAGGCTTGACCGAACAGCGCTGCGTGCTGGTCGCCGGCGATGCCGGCGATGGGGATTCCGTCCGGCAGACCGCTAAAACCGCGGGTCTCTGCGTGACGGCCGGCACACGGCACGATCGTTGGCAAGAGCTCTTGGGGCACACCGAGCAATTCGCACATTGCCGGCGACCACTGCCGCCGCGCCAGGTCCATCAGCAGCGTGCGCGACGCGTTGGTCACATCGATCACGTGAGGGGCGTCAGGGGCGCCGCCCGCCAGCCGCGACACGAGATACGTGTCGATCGTGCCGAAGGCCAATTCGCCAGCTTCCGCTCGTTTCCGCGCACCGTCGACGTTGTCCAGGATCCAGGCGATTTTGGTACCCGAAAAGTAGGGATCCAATACCAGTCCGGTGGTTTCCTTCACCTCGGGCTCACGGCTCTTTAGCTCAAGGCAGCGCGGCGCGGTGCGGCGATCCTGCCACACGATCGCGCGGTGAACCGGCTTGCCCGTCGCGCGATCCCAGACAACGGTCGTTTCCCGCTGGTTCGTGACGCCTACCGCAGCGATGTCATTCCCAGAAACCCCCGCCACCTTCAGCGCGCTGGCCACGGAATCCTCGACGCTCTTCCAGATCTGGTCGGGTTCGTGCTCCACCCAGCCCGGTTGAGGGAAATACTGCTGAAACTCTTGGTTTGCCCGACCCAGCGTCGCACCGTCGGTCCCCATCACCAGGGCTGTCGAACCGGTCGTCCCCTGATCGATGGCCAGAATGTACTTAGCCATAGGCCTTCGAGCGTATCAAAACGCTGCTGGGTTGTCGCCGGGCGGAGCGAACGCTAGCCTAGTCAGCGCGATGGCACGTCTCATCCTTGCGACCCCCGACGGGCAACAGGTGGTGGACCTGCGCGAATTCAACTCCTTGGGTCGGCATCCGAGCAACACGATCCAGTTGCTGGACAAGATCGTATCCAAGGAGCACTGCACCGTCGAACGGCGAGGCGACGGCTTCATCCTGCGCGACTTGGGCAGCTTGAACGGCACCTACGTGAACGGTGAACGCGTCGTTGGGGAGATCCCGCTGACCCACGGCGCTGACATCGCCTTGGGCGGCACCCGCGCTCGGTACGACGACGGCAGCGGCAATATCCGCCCGCCCGAAGAGAGCGCGCAGGAGAACGCTTGGGAGCGCGCCGCGGCCCCCTCGGTCTCACCTGCACCGCCATCGCCCGCGCAGCCGGCAGTACCTCCCGGCCCATTCAGCGCCGGCGCGCCAGCGACACCCAGTTCGCCGCCGGCCGCGGGCTTTAATCCGTATCAGTACGCCGGGGTTCCTTCGCAGGCCGTGCCCTCCCACGTCGGTCCGAAGATCCCGCCGATGAATTCGACGCGCGTCGATATTTCTGACCAGCAGCGCGCCATCGGCACTCAGATCGCCGCGGACCATAAAGGGTTCGTCGCCTACGACCAACTGGCGAGCAACCCACAGCAGCTCGCGGCAGACTACGAACGGCTGCGCCTCTCTCACGAACTGTCGCGGGAGATCGCGATGGAGCGTGACCTTGCGACCCTGCTCAACAAGATCCTGCTTAGCGTGTTTCGCTTCGTGCGCGCAGACCGCGGCGTGATCTTCTTGCGCGACTCCGACGGCGAACTGCAGCCCGGGGCCAGTCTACGCCGAGACGGGACGGACGCGCCCATCACGGTTTCCACGACCATCATGGAGCACGTCGTCAAAGAGCGCGCGACGGTGCTCACCCATGACGCGGCGATGGACTTCGCCGCTTCTAAGGGCAAGAGCATGATCCTCAACAGGATCAGCTCCGCGATCGTCGCTCCGCTGCTGCACGACGACAACATCGTCGGAGTGCTGTGGCTGGACAGTGAAACACTCGCCCAGTTTCAGCAAAAGGACCTCGAGATCGTCACCTCGATCGCCGGACAAGCAGCGATGTTCATTCAGATCAACATCCTGGGTGTTCAAGTCGAACGGGAGATCGTCAATCGCGAGCGATTCAGTCGCCTGCTGTCACCCAACGTTGCTGAAAAAGTGCTGTCTGGCGAGCTTGAGGTGAAAAAGGGCGGCCAGCTCAAGCAGCGCGTCACCGTGTTCAACTCGGATATCCGCGGCTTCACCCGCATGAGCGAGGGCGCGCAGCCGGAAGTCATCGTCGAAATGCTCAACGAGTACTTCGAGCACATGACCGAAACGCTGTTCAAATACGAAGGCACCCTCGACAAGTTCATGGGCGACGGGATCATGGCGCTCTGGGGCGCGCCCGCCGAGCACAAGGACGACGCTATCCGCTGCGTCGCGTGCGCGCTGGAGCAGATGGAAGTACTCGGCAAGTTCAACCGCAAGCGCATGGAGAACGACCTGCCGCCGCTAGCGGTGGGGATCGGTATTCACACCGGGCCGCTGGTCGCCGGATACATCGGCAGTTCGAAGGCGCTTTCCTACACCGTGATCGGTGACACCGCCAACACCAGCGCTCGCCTGTGCGGGATCGCGGCTGGGGGGCAGATCCTCGTGAGCGAGGCCACCCTCGCGCAGCTCCGAAACCAGTTCGAGTACAAAGAGCTGCCAGCCGCTTCGCTCAAGGGCAAGACCAAGCCGTTCAAGATGTACGACATCATCGGGCGGCGCGCGCAGGCGCAGGTGCCCGTCCAAGTCGGCTAGCTCCCGCGGCCGTCGGCACGGCCGACTGGCGCGGCCAGCCGCGGCGCTATTCGATCGGTACCACCGGCGCCGTCGTGGACGAACCAGCGCCCCAGAAAGAAAGCCCCGGCGGAGCCCCAGGTACGGTGATGGGCGTCGTCGTCACTTGCTGCGTGGCAAATGTGATCTCGAAGAGCTGCCCGCCGTCCGAGAATCCATACGCACTGCCTCCCCAGAACGCTAGTCCGAACACCGATTCGAACGGAATCTCGCCGTAGTTGAACACGATATCGCCCGTCTTGGGATTGACCTCGATCAAGCAATCACCGCAATTGTCACCACGAACGGTCAAGAATGTCTTGCCGCCCTTGACCGATACAATGTCGCCGCTCGATTCAAGGTCACCGCTGAGCGACCCAACCGGCGTGATGGCACCCGTCGACGTGTCGATACGGATGTACTCGCTCCCCTGATAGCCCACCATCGTCTCAAGCCCTGGTTCAAGCGTGCCCTCCGGCACGAACGAAAGGGAATTGGGATACGTCCCGTCGGAGATCCA
>JAUIKB010000403.1 GCA_030430975.1 Polyangia bacterium | reverse complement strand
CAGTATCGAAAGAAAAACGTCTGGCGTCCGTACAGCTGAGACGGCCAATCCAACGCCATGAAGCGCGCCACCGCCACGGCATTCAAGAGTCCGAACAGCACACGAAACGTGGCAAGCCCGGCAGGGTCATGGGGCCGATTGGCGAACGTGAGGACCCTTTCGAGCTGACGTCGCAATTCAGTCATTGTCCGCCTCGACGGTGGACGGCGTCTCGAGATCGAGCACCGCAGCGACTTGAGTCTTGAGTCGATCGGTGACGGTCTTCAGGCTGGCGTACGCCGACGCGAGCTCGGCCTGATTCGCGGACTGCAGCGCGTCGGACTCGATGTCGCCAACAGCGAGTTCACTGGCATTCAACGCCAACATTAGCTCGTCTGAGAGCCTCTTTTGACCCAGCGCTTCCAGCAAATCGTCGAAGCCCAATTGGTCGGACTCGCCATCCCGACTGCCCCGAAACACTTCGCGGAACCCGCGCAGATTCGCGAGGGCTGCGTCACGTCCGAGCCCCGAAAACGGGAACTCGGTCGCGCTATCGCAACCGGCCGGCGAACACTCCGTGATCTGTGCCGGAACGCCGAGCTTCATGTCCTTGGTTTCGGATTCAACGTAGAAAAGAGCACTGAATACAGCATTGAGCGATTCGCGGTCGGTCGCATACGCCGGTGCTGCACCGGTGCCGGGCAGGCGCAGCTGACGCACGAAATCGCCCGCGCTGGGCGACCAGGCTTCGACGAGCTCGGCCGCCGCCTTAGCGATCGAACGGGCGATGGCGAGCGTGTGCTTTGCCCTCGTACCCTCCAAATCGCCGGCTCGGAGCTGCTCCCAAGCGCCCGACGTGTTGATCTCGAGGTTCGCGGGACAGGCGTTGTCGTCCGTATCGACGAACAAGATGTAGTCCAAAGCATCCAGCCCGCGCGCGTTGAGCGGCTGCGTTTCGATGCTCTCGAAGTCGCCGCCGACCGTCGCTTGATCCACCCTGCACGGGTTGGTCTCGGGCCAAGAGTAGATCCGTCCTCTTATGGCCGCGCCGCCGGGCGACATCGAGGACGCCGCAGGTCCCAGCTGCATGACCTCTGCGCGCTGCCAGATCAGTGCCGCCTTCTTGAACGCCTCGCGCGCCGTTTCGAGTCGGGCGGGCGAGGGTTGACGAGAGTATTCGTCCGTACGCTCAACCAGCGCGTCGACGCTGGTCTTGAACTCCTCGTACACGGGCAAGACGACGTTGACCGCAATGCTGTTGCCGATCTCGGCCCGGCTGATGATCCCCGAAGGCCTGTCTTCGGTCTGTGTTTTGACGAAGCTCGCGTCGTTGGTGCATGCCCACGCAACGCCGCCGCCCAGCGCGGCACAAGACAGCGCCATGAGGGCACGCGAGCGCAAGCTCGAGAGGCGGAACCGAGCTAGAGACTTCACCAGCCGTTTTGACCGTCGTCGTCACCGACGTTGGCAGCATCGAATCCGTAGGCAGTGGCCAGGACCGCGCGCGCCGAGCGCAGCGCAGCGCGATAGCTATCGGCGTCCAGCGTCGACGCCGACTCCAAGACCGGAGCGTCGCCGATCGACTGGTGCAGCGTCGCAAAATCCGCGCCGGATAGCGAAGAGCGAGGATTGAATTGAAGCGATAGCGCGAAGCCTTTGAGTTCGGACCAGTGCTTGGCGTGATCGAGCACCGCGTAGTCGGTCGTGCCGAACATGGCCATGTCCTTGAGGACGTCGTTGATATAGTGAACCGCAGTCGCTGCTATCGCCTTCTCCCATCCGACGACGGCCGCGTCGCGATGCTTCTTGAGTTCGTCTAGCTCGGCGGTGGTCAGCTGCTCGCCGGCATCGCGAATCACGCCGCGGCCGGCGACGAACGCGGAAAACACGTCCGCCGTGAAGTCGGTCGCAGCAGAAGACGCGCTCCCGCGATCGCGCTTCGCCGCGTTGGCGGCCGCGCCAAACACGATCTCGCCCTGCGGGTTCAACTTGCAATCGGCGTTGAGGTCGTGAGCACCTTGGTATTCGGGTCGACCGTCTTTGGCGGCGATCTCATCATCCGTGTAGTCATCGTAGTCCCAGGTCGCGCCGAAGTAGCCGAAGCCCTCGTCCCAGGCGTGCTCCAGCACAGTGTACGCCTTCATCTCGTCACGGGTGTTTGGACTGAGCAGGCCCTTGCCGTCCACGTCGTCATCCAGGTAGTCGTCGGTACCCTGCGAGAATGCCACCGCACCCAGAAGAAACTTCTGAACGAGCTGCTGAAGATCGAGCCCGGCGGGCGTGACATGCACGGGCAAATCCTGGCTTCCGATCTTCGGAATCGTGCCGTTCGCACGCTCGATCGCTTGGCGCTCCAGCGGTGAAAACAGCGCGACGACAAGGTTCTCGGGCGTATCGATACCGCCCCCATCACTCGCAATGGTTGTGTCCGACCAGCCGCCGAACCCGCCGGAGAGCCAATCCTTGTGGTCGGTCTTAGAGTCGTTGCCGGCCAGCTTGCCGACGAGGTTCTTCCCGGTCGAAATGTCGCCGAGCGTCGCCGGCAGCAATTCCGCTTCACCGAACTTGTAACTCAGCGGTTCGGTATCGAGCACCTCGCCGGGATTCTTGAAGTAGGTGTCGAGGACGCTCACAACGTCGCCCTTGGCCGCCGGCAAAAAGCCACCACCGTCGATCGCTTCCGTCAAACCGCCTACGTAGGCGGTCAGCTCGGCTATCAGGACGTGCCGCGCCGTCTGGCCGCCGTGGTTGACGCTCGAGGCTCCGCTTTCAAATCGACTCTCGAAGGCGTAGCTACCGGTGACGGGCGAGCCGCACGCGGCGCTGCCAGCGGAGCCGCCCTGACCACCGCTGCCGGCATCGCCGCCGCTTCCGCCAGTCGCGGATCCCGCGGACCCCGCGGACCCCGCCGAGCCAGCTTGTCCGCCTTGACCGCCGGCACCGGCTGGATCGGTTGTTTCCGTGCAGGCGGCGAACGCCGCCACGCCCAAGACAAGCAGTACTGAAGCCGTGATTCTCATGATCGTCGTCACCTTAAAAAGGGGGGAAGCGATCTATACGATCGGTCACCGATATTGACAATCACTTTCAATAAGACTTCTTCACAATGCCTTAAGATCTCAACGTCGGTCAATTCTAGCCTGTAGTTACAGCTAGTTACAGGAAACGAGCGGTTCGCGCCCTATTGATAATGAATCCGCCAACGCGGAGGCGAGCTGAGCTACCCCTCAAATGATGCCAGCGGCGCCCCGTCTGGTCCGGTCAACCACGGCCTGCCCGCGAACGTGGTCAGCCGACCGCCCCGCCGACTCGCCACCGGCTGCGGCTCGCTCACCGCATCAAAGTGGCGCCACTCGGCGGCGATACGCTGGGCCGTCACATCCAGAAGCAAGTAGCCGCGCTTCGTCAGATCGGCGTACTTGATGTGGCGATTCAGTATCCCGTACTCGCCGTACAGCTGCCCCAGCGTTCCCGGAAAGCCACCCGACGTCAGCCCCGGCGTGACGAGCTCAACGCCGACGGAACCGCGGCCGGTGAGCGGATCATAGTTCGCTGGGTCGCTCGGCAGGTCGTGCGCCCACGAACTGTGAACGTCCCCGGAGAGCACCACGACATTTTCTACGTCGCTTCGCCTAAGCACGTTCATCAGGCGTTCGCGAGACTCCGGATATGCATGCCACTGGTCGTGGTTCAGGATGTTCGGCGGTGCTCCGGCCGTAGCCTTCGTCTGCCAGGTAGCGAACACCACTTGCTGACCCAGCACCTTCCAAATCGCTGTCGACGAGATCAGCTGCTCGTCCAGCCATGCCGCCTGCTCTTCACCCAACAGCGACCTGCTCGGATCGGGCTCCGGCGGCGGCCCCACTCGGCCAAACGCTCTATCCACCGGGCCCGTACGACCGTAAACGCGCGTGTCCAGCATCAAAATATCCAGCAGCTCGCCGTAGCGCAGACGCCGGAAGATGCGGCCGACTCGTGTATCGCGAATCGGCATCCATTCGTGATACGCGCGCGCTGCTGCGTCGCGCCGCGCCGCCCACGGTCCGAACGACTTCGGATGATATGCTGCCCCGCCAAACCACGCGTTGTTCGCGAACTCGTGGTCATCCCAAACAGAGATGAAGGGATGCACGCGGTGAGCTTCCGCCAGATCCGGATCGCGCCGGTACTGAGCGTATCGCTCCCGATAGTCAGCGAGCGTGACGAGCGTGTGATCCGGCTCGTGAATCCGGCGACCCTTCGCATCCGCCGGCACACCGTATTCATAGATATAGTCGCCCAGGTGGAGAATGGCGTCAACGGGCGCCGTCGCCAGCTCTCTGTAGCCGTGAAAATACCCACGCGAATAATCTGAACACGACGCAACACCGAGCCGAACCCGATCGACGGCCCCGCTCGGCGCCGTGCGCGTGCGGCCAACCGCCGACGTGCGACTCTGACAGCGAAACCGATAGAAGTAGGTCGCGCCCGGTCGCAGTCCGTCGACATCCACCTTCACCGTGTAGTCGCGCGAACCCGAAGTCGTCGTCGACCCGAACCGGATCGGACGCCGAAAGTCCGGCTCGTCGGCTATCTCCCAACGCACCTGCACCGGGCCCGGACGTCCGGTCGACACCCGCGTCCACAGCACCACGCCCGACGCGGTCGGATCGCCGCTAGCCACGCCGTGTTGGAACATCCCCGGGGCGCCAACATTCAGCTGAACGGTGGCTTCCGATAGCGTCACCGGCGGCGTCGGTGACGGCGTCGGAGCCTTAGGCTCGGGCTTAGCAGCACAGCCGACATTCGGTGCGACCCCAGCGATCGTCGCGACGCCCAGCTGCTTGAGCGCGCTTCGACGACTCAGCTTACCCAAAGCGATCCTAGTTGCCGGCGAGTTCTGGAGGGTTTTCGCTTGGCGACGCCGCCTTCGACTCCTCGACGACGAACGGTTTGCCCGCATAGGTTGCGAACACTTTGGCGGCTTCGCTCGTCTGTGGTTCTTCGGTGCGAACATCATCGAAATGTCGCCACGCCGCCTGGGCTCGGTCCTCGTCCACATCGAGGATCATGTAACCGAACTTCGTCACCTCGAAGTACTTGATGTGCGGATCGGCACCAGTGATCGCCGAGTCGACGATGCCCGCCAAGGCCGGAGGAAACCCCGGCGAGGTCACGCCCGGCGTAACGAACTCCACCGCGACCGATCCCTTGCCCGTAGCCGCATCGTAAAAATCCGGATTGTTGGGATCGACAGTGAGGTCGTTCGCCCACGAGCTATGGATATCGCCGGTCAGAACCACCACGTTCTGCACGTCGGACTCGGACAGCAGGTCCATGAAGCGCTCACGCGAAGCCGGATACGCGTGCCACTGGTCGTAGTTAATGATCGTGCCGCCCCCCTCGGAGTTGGGCTTCCCGGCGGCCTTCAGCTGCGCCACCATCACCTGCTGGCCGACTATTTTCCACTTGGCTTTAGAAGTCCGCAGCTGGTCCTCAAGCCACGTCGCCTGGTCATCACCGAGCAGCGTGCGGCCAGGTTCTTCGACCGGGATCTCACCGATCAGTTCGTCGATCGGCTCGTCGCGCGCCCAAAGCCGCGTGTCGAGCAGCACGATGTCGGCGAGATCTCCATAGCTCAGTTTGCGGTAGATACGGCCGCGATCGACTTCACGAAACGGCATCCACTCCGCGTGTGCCTGAATACCGGCGGCTTTGCGGTCCTTCCACTCGCCTTCGGTCGCCGGATCGTGGTTGCCGGCACCGTTCTTCCACGAGTTGTTGGCGGTTTCGTGGTCGTCCCACACGACGATGAACGGATGCTGACGATGCACCTCCTGTAGATTCGGGTCGCTGCGATACTGGGCATACCGCGTGC
>JAUIKB010000402.1 GCA_030430975.1 Polyangia bacterium | reverse complement strand
ACGTAGGAATCGATGCTTCGCCAAGTGTCGATGCCGTCGTCCGAATTGCCGTACACGAGGCAATGCTCGACTCGGTTGCCGATTCCGCTCGAGATCGAGATCCCGTCCGAGTTGCCTCCGTCGGCGAACTCGGCGTTCATGATGCCGGACCCATCGTTGTCGTACACGGTGCAGTCTCGGATCGTGTTTCGTGAACCTACGTCGCCGTACGGCAGGTCGTACGAGCCGTGAACGTGAATGCCACTGAGCCCGCTGCCGTGAACTTCGAGTCCCTCGATCAGGTTGTCGGTGGTTCGCACAGCGAGCCCCTGCCACGGCATATCCTTGATCTCGAATCGCCGTAGATGCAGAAACGTGCCGGTGACGCGGATGTAGAGTTCGTCCATATAAGTGTTTTGACTGCCGTCGAACACGGCGAGCTCGCCCGGGAAGCTCTCGTAGACGATAGGCTGAGCAGCCGTGCCGGTTCCGCGGAAGCTCAAGCTCTTGTCGATCGGATACGTTCCGCCACGGAAAAACACGACGTCGCCGGCGTCGGCCTGAGTAACGACTTCCCATGCGTCGCAGGGGTTGGCCTTGCTGCAGTCCGTGCCGGTTCCGTTTGGCGCGGCGAACAGCGTGCCAGCGCTTTCCGCCGTCGGAGCGACGGGTCGTGGACCGATCAGTGGTGCGGCACCCGAACCGCCGGAGCCACTGCCGCCGGAGGCGCCGGCTCCGCCGCTGCCGCCGTTCGCTCCCGTGCCGCCGTTCGCTCCCGTGCCGCCGTTCGCTCCGTTGCCGCCGGTCCCGCCAGCGCCAGCAGTGCCGCCGCTACCGCCGCCGGAGCCTCCGGCGCCGCTCGACGAGCCACCCGTATTACCGGCGCCGCCGCTCCCGCCCTGCGCCCCGGTGGACGAGCCGCCCGAGCCCGAGTTCGAAGGGGTGTCGTCACCGCAACCGGCTAATGCGAACGCGAGGAAGCAGAAGGAGATGAAACGCATGGCACATGATGGGCCGGCGGCGATCGGCCGTCGAGTCCGCGAATCGTGCACCGCGCGATTGTCCCCAACTTCGCCGTACCGAGGTGGTGCGACGCAATTCAACTGACCCTGGCGATGGCGTCTCGGATCTCCTTGTGTCGCGCCTGGTCGATCGGGTAACGCCAGGCGATCGCCATCGCGATGACGTTGCACACGATCGGCACGCCGACGTAAAGGATGCGCAATACCAGTTTGGTCGACTCCGATTGCGGCACGTTCGGCGTGTACCCGGATGCGGACAGCATAGGCAGCGCAATGCCGACGCCCAGGGCCGCAGCCATCTTGCGTACGACGGACCACATGCCGACGAAGATGCCTTCGCGGCGCTCGCCGGTGAGGAGTTCGTCGTAGTCGATCGTGTCCGCCTGCATCGATGACGGAATCGCCACGGTTGGACCGAACGTCATGCCGGTGACGAAGCACAGCACGGCGTAGATAGCCCCATCGCCGGCGCCCAAGAAAAAGATCGCAATCCCCCCACAGGTATACGTCGCCATGCCGATCAGCCAGGTGTTGCGCTTGCCGATGCGTTCGCTGGCCCAGATCCAAAGCGGTAGACAGATGATGCCGCTGAGCAGGTAGATGACCAAGAAGATGTCCGCTCGATCCGAGTCGAGGACATAGCGTACGTAGTAGAGCAGCAGCGCCCCGGCGAGATTGAAAGCCAGCGTTCCCAGCGTGTAGGCGCTCAGCAAGATCCAAAAAGGGCGGTTTTGCTTTAGCGCTTTGAGCCCGTGGCTGAGCGATCGTTCGGCGCGAAGCGTTCCTTGACCCGTACAAAGCAGAGAATGCAGAGCGCTACTAACAGCGGGGCGTAAATGCCGCCGACGGTCGAATAGGTGACGCGTTCGTCGGCCGGGGCATCAGACAGCCCGCCAACGGCGCGGACGATCGTAGGCGACGCGGCTGCGATCACAGTGCCGGCGATCAGCAGTCCGTCCCGCTTTCCGAGGAGTCGAGTTCGCTCGTGGTGATCGAGCGTGAGCTCGGGGCCGAGCGATTCGTACGGCACGACCAGCGCCGTCCACGAGAGAAACATGGCGAACAAGCTGACGCCGAACCACCAGGCGGCCACGGTCGGCGATGCCTCCGCCGGAGGGCTCAGCAGCAGGTAGATACTGACGGCCAGCGGCAACGACGCGCCCAGGATGTACGGTCGCCGGCGCCCGAACCTCGACCGAGTGTGGTCGGAAATGTACCCGATGCCCGGATCGGTGACGGCGTCGAACGTGCGCGCCGCCAGCAACAGCCAGCCGACGAGCGCGATGTCGACGCCCATGACGTCGGTGTAGAATTTGGGGAGATAGACGTAGACGGGGATACCGACGAACGCCAGAGCGAACGCTGGTGCCGCGTAGGACCATGAGCGAACCTTCCCGGCGGAGTCGCTCACCGAGCGCAGCCGGTCATGTTGCGGCAGCCCGGTCCGCACACGACGCCTGGCGAGGGCGCGCTATCGGTTCGGGCAGAGGTTGTCGAAGCAGATGTCGAATCCCTGGGATGGGTAGTAGTACGCCCACAAGAAGCACATTTCTTCATTGAAACCTTCGCCGAAGCCGACTTCTTTGTCGGTGGTGTTGTTCCAGGCGCACTGGTATGCGAGCCCGTCGCCTTCGCCGATCGCCACGGGCGGGTCGAGCATTTCGAGCGGTGGCTCGGCCCAGTCGGAATTGTCAGCCAGGGGTTCGCCGGTAGCCTCGCCACCGGGCGCATGCCAGATGCGCATCCGCTCGGCGAACTGATGCTGGTGGGTGGTTACGCCGAAGATCTTGGTGCCGGGTAAACCGATTTGCACACGCTGCGGCGTCTCATGCTTGGATTGTGGTGGGATCGTGAAGGCTCGCGTGCCCCAGAATGAGAACTGACCCTCGGTGACGTCGGTGGACAGCGGAGCGAGGTCGACCTTAAAGGTACCGTCGGTGCGGCGCGCGCTGGGTGTCGTGTTGTAGTAGTGAAACTCAATGCGCAGCATCTGGTTAGCTTCGATCTTGATGCCGACGGGCTTGCCCGTGTCCACGTCGGTGGGCATCTGAAGCACTTCGTCGGCTTTCTGCGCGATAAATACTGGCACATCCTGGCCAGAGATGAGTCCGGAGAATCCTGAACACTGACTGGGGGTGAGCTTCTCGTCCTGACGCTTTGACAGGTAGACGATCATGTGATGCGAGCCGGGCGTCAGCGTGCCGGTAATCTTTCGTATGTAGCCAGGATCGGCGTTGTCGAGCCGCTGAAAGAAGCACACGGTGTTTTCGTCACCGGAATCAACATCGACGCCCACCGTTGTCGATGCCGGCACGAGTGGTCCGTCCACACCCGTACCGCCGGCGCCGCCGGTGCCAGCCGTCCCGCCACTCGAGCTGCCTCCCGAACCGGATGTGCCGCCCGCACCACCTGGTCCGGTGCCGCCGGCGGTCGAACCGCCGGTGCCGCTGTTGGTCGGGTCGCTGTCGCCCCCGCACGCGGATAACAAGATCGCTACACCCAGGACGGCCAGTCTATGCATCGCCGGAAGTATGCGGTGCCGTCGAGGCGTCGGCAACTGCGAGCAGCGCGCCCGCACGTTCGGAAGGGAACGGATCGTCGGACATGTGGGAGAAATAGCGAGATCGCTGCAGCGTATCGATGTCGGCCAACAGTTCGTCGTACTGCGCGCGCGCTTCGTGGATGCGCTCACGCAGGCGGTTGGGCGAATGAAGATCGAGTAGGCGCCACCAGTCGGTGACCCTGATGCTGTACGCGGAAACGGTCTCGTCGTCCGTCGAGACGGCTGATCGCGACGCCTGCACCAGCAGCAGCGTGTCGAGTAGCAGGTCACGCTGTAGCTCGCTGAGCGCGGCCACGAGTTCGCGATACACCGCGAAGTACTGGCGGACCGGCGCGGCGCCTAGATCGAAGAGCGCGATGTAGCGCGGGTCGAGGTAGGCTCCGCGTGCGGAGCAGTCGCGCGCAAGCACCAGGGCGACGAGCTGCCCCTCGGCGACGTCCGGCTCGTGGATGAGTTCGTCCGCGCGCCGGCGCGCCTCTGCGACGGCCTCGGGTGCTGCAAGCCAGATGGTTGCCAGTGATCGCAGCCAAGCGGCTTGATACGTACGGCGCGCTTCCATGTCGGTGCGGTCCCCTAGCCACGCGACCTGGAGTGTGAGCTTCAGCAAATCGAGCGCTAACGCGACGCGATCGTGGTCCGGCGTAGCGGCGATGATGTCGCCTACGACCGCGTCCGTCGAACCGTCCGTCAACGCTCGGTCAAGCGCCTGCCAAATCGGTAGTGGGGGATCGGTCTGGAGCAGCGAATCCGCAGGTCCGGCCACGGTTCCGAGCCAGCGCTGCAGCAGTGGTCGTTGTTTTGGTACGTAGCCTGGCAGCGACGGAATCGATAGATGGCCGTCGGCGTACAGCATCAGGAGGCGTCGCTGCGCACTGGACAAGTCGGATGCGAGTGCCAGGGCGGTGTCGTCAGGATCCGGAAACAGCGCGGCGAGCGCGCGAAGGCCGGCCTGGAACCTGAGCGGATGGTCGCTGGCGGCGACGTTGAGCAGCGCGTCGGTCTCGACAGGCAGCGCCAAGGCTTCGTACAGCGCCTGTACGCGGGCGGCATGGACTGAGCCCCAGTCTTCGTCCTCGATCGATTCCGCCGTCGTCGCGAGGACGTTAGCTACGTCAGGCTGTGCGTCCCGTCCCTGCAAAATGGCGAGCCCGATCGCGCGGCCGATGAGCCATTCATTCGACGGGGACTCGACGCGCTGTTCGAACACCGGTTCTTCTTGCCGCCCCAGGCGGCGATCGATCACCGCGAGCAGCGCTAGAGCATCTGGATCCGGCTCGCGCAAAGCGAACTGCACACAGACCTCTCGGACAGCGGGCGTAGGGCGCAGATGCACACACAGTTCGGCGGCGGCGGCACGTGTCGCCGGATCCGGGTGCGTCAGCAGGGGTTCGATCGCTTCGATTCCCTCAGCGACGCGTTCGAAGCAGTCCGTTTGGTGGCTCTGCATGACCTCGATGCCTTGTTCTGCGAACCAGCGCGGGTCGCCGATCGCGAGCCACAACAGCAGCGTCAGGACGTCCGCTTTGGAATGAGGTCCGTCGCTCTTCGCCAGTTGAAGCAGCGGTGCGACCGCTAAAGCGCTGGCTGAGTCCGTGTGCCCTTGATGGACAATGCTCGCGAGTAGTCCTTCGAACGCCCAGTCGCGATCGTCGGGGTCGTCGCTGGTTAGTCCGCGCAGCATGATCGGGATCGCGAGTCCAGAGCCGTACGCGCACCGCGCGCCGCTCCAGTCCAGCGTGTCGAGTTCCGGCATCGCTACGCCGGGCGTGCCAGTGAGTTCCGGACGGTCGCGCACGTACGGGTTCTGATGGGCGTCGGGGTGCAGCATGGCGGTGGCTCGTCCTGAGTCTAGAGGAGCGGAACGCGGGCGGGCCCGGTATACTGGCGCATGGCTTCATATCGCGTCGGCGTGTTGGTTGTCTTCGGTGTCCTGTCACTGGCTTGCAGTGACGACGCGGATGGTGGTGGAAACGCAGCGGGTGGTTCGAGTGCTGGCGGTTCGGCAAGCGGCGGGAGCGCTTCTGGTAGCGGTGCCTCATCCACGGGCGGCAGCTCGACCGGCGGTTCGTCGAGTGGAGGTAGCAGCAGCGGCGGTTCGACCTCTGGCGGGAGCAGCAGCGGCGGTTCGTCGTCGGGCGGCACTTCGAGCGGGGGCTCATCGAGCGGCGGTAGCGGCAGCTTCCAGGCGGGTGCTTATCGGCACGTCAAGCCGTCCCACGTCGGGGTGCACGTCGGCGTCGGGTCGACAGCACCGGCGCCGACGATGATGTACTCCGGTTCGAC
>JAUIKB010000401.1 GCA_030430975.1 Polyangia bacterium | reverse complement strand
GCTGGTCGCCGCGCTCGGTTTCGTTCCCATGGCGCTGGCCACCGGGACGGGCGCCGAGGTTCAGCGTCCGTTGGCGACGGTCGTCATCGGTGGGCTCGTGACGGCGACGCTCGCCACGTTGTTTGCGCTGCCCGCGCTGTTCGCGCGCTTCGGTGGCGGTACCGATTCAACTAAGGTGGACAGGGCATCGGAAGCATGAGGCTGCGCGCGCTCCGCCTGAAGCACCGATAATGCGGTAGCGTGCGCCGTGCCGTTCGCCGTTTGGATCGATGCTCCACAGGCCACTGCGCCTGAAAGAGCTGCGATCGTCAGTGCGTGCAACCTTTCGCGGTCCGTCGGTCAGTGCGTCGGAACCGAGGGAGACGGGACCGACCGCGTGCGCGTTCAGGTGCAGTGGGACGATGACGTCGCGACGATCACCGTTTTCGTCGCCAACCGAGCCGCGACCACGAAGCAGCTTCAGTTCGAGGCGTCGGATCCGGCGCCGGAACGACTCGAGACGATTGGCCTAACGGCGGGTGCTTTGGCGGATCAGTACCCGCCGCCGGAGCGTTCCGAAAAAAAAGCCACGCCAACCCCGAGTACCAGCGCTCCGAAATACAACGCGAAAAAGGTGAGGCGATCGGAGAGGCCGACTCTACGCGAGCGACGGTTTGGCTGGGCCACGCTCGGCGTCACCGCCGGGCCAAGCGCTCCGGGCGCTAGTCCGCGGCTGGGAGTCGCGCTGGGAGTCGCGCTGCGCGTTTCGGCGCCATGGTTCGCAGGCCTGCAGGCCAGCTTCGAGCAATCCGGCCGCATCGAGGGAATTCGACTGCGCTGGGCTCGCGTTCGTGGGCCGGTCGGCGCGGTGGTCGAGCCTGGGCGGTGGTCGTTCGCGCTCGACGTGGGCCCGACGCTGCACGTCATCGCTGCCGACGCGGCTGTCGTCGATGGCTCCGCTGCGTCCGCCCGTGCTGTGTTCGGTGGCGGTGCGCAGTTGACCGGCGCGTATCAAATCGCCCCTGGGCTGTCCCCGTATCTGGGACTGGACGGCTATTGGCTACTGGGTTCCACGCGGATTCACGTCGAGGGTCGTCAGCGCCTCGAGGTGCCTGCGGTGGGCGGCGTGGCGACGGTGGGTGTGCGGTATGATTTTTAGTAAGCGGTGCCTGCTCAGCGGGCACATCGGGAACTAAGGGGTGGTGAATCCGATGCGCACGCCCCGATCGCCGGACCTGCGGCTTGTGCAGTCGGGCGGGGCGGCGGAATCGATCAGTGATGAGCAGATCGTTGCGGCGGTGTGCGCCCGCGAACCCGATGCGGGGCAGCTGCTGTACGATCACTTGATTTCGACTGTAGAAGCGACGCTTTACCGCGTACTTGGCGGTCGCGATCGGGATCACCGAGACCTTGTGCAAGCGTCGTTCGAGCAGGTCTTCGCTACGCTCGTTGGCCGCAAGTTCCGGGGTCGTTGCAGCCTGCGCACATGGGCTACCGCGATCGCGACGCGGGTGGCCCTGAAGACGCTTCGAGGCCGCGGTCGGGAGCGAGGGGTCTTTTCGACGACCGATGAACCCGCAACCGCCGTCGACGCTGCTGACCACGAGCGCCGATTGGTCGCTCGCTCAGAGCTAGAGCGGGTGCGCCGCGAATTGGCGCAGCTGTCACCGAAGCGGGCGGAGGCGGTCGTTCTCCACGACGTTCTGGGACACGAGCTGTCCGAAATCGCCACGTCGCTGGGTATCTCGGTGTCGGCTGCACAATCGCGGTTGGTGCGCGGGCGCAGAGAGCTACTGGATCGCTTGCGCACGGAGGGGACACGATGAACGAATCCGACCTAATCAGACGGCTGCGGTTGATCGGTTCGCAGCCGGTTCCCAACACGCCTCCCAACGAGGAGGCGGCCCAGCGTGCGCAAACGATCGCGGCCCTCAACGCGGCGCCCGCGATTCGTCCTCGCTGGCGCGGCTGGGCGCTGGCGGCCGCGGCCGTCGTGGTTGCGGGTCTGGGCGCGGGACTCGCAGCCACCGCGGAGGATGCCGACGTCGCCGTCAGCGGCCGAGTCGACCCGACCGGCGCGGTCGTGCTGAAGCGCGCCGATAGCCCGCCGAGCGCGCTCGTGGATGAGACGGCGGTGCACGACGGGGATACGATCGAGACCGGTCCAGAGGCCCACGCACAGCTACGCACCTCGTCCGGCGTTGACGTCGACGTTCAGGTCGCGTCGCGGGTTCGCATCGAGTCTGCGGGACCAGGTGCGGGCGCTCATCACCAGCGCTTTCGTCTCGATCGGGGAAGTGTCGCGCTGACCGTTCCGAAGCTTGCTGAGGGCGCAACGCTGAGCGTCGTTACGCCCCACCTGACGGTTGTCGTGCACGGGACGAAGTTCTCCGTTAGCGTGACCGCCGAAGCGACCGAGGTTGCGGTGACCGAAGGTCGGGTAGGCATCGTGCGCCCCGAGGCGCGTGGCTCCCAAGTCGTGTCGCTCGGCGCCGGAGGTCGCTGGCGATCGGACCAGTCGCCGCGGATCGGAACGGCGCCGAGTGGCTCGGTCGGGTCACCTGCGCCTAGCGCCCGTTCGATCCCGTCTGCGAGTCCTTCGCATTCAGGCGTTGCCGCGTCGCCGCCGGCCGTTGCGACCCCGCCGACCAGCACGCTTGCCGCAGAGAACCGGCTATTTGCCGCCGCGATGCGCTCCAAACGTGCCGGCGATGCTGCAGGCGCGATTCGCCAGCTCGATGAGCTTCTGCGTCGCTATCCTGGTTCGCCGTTGGCGGTGGCAGCGCGCTCCGAGCGTGCGCGCCTGCTGCGCGAAAAGAAAAACTGAGCTTGAGTGCCTGGTGTTGCGACCACCGGGTACTAACTCGATATGACACGACAGCTTGCTTTTGGGTTGATTGGACTGCTTTCGTTTGTCGGACTGGTGCACTGCGGCAGCGCGGATTCCGGCGATCTGTTTCTCGGCAATCAGGGATCGGGCAAGTGCACCGGCAACGGCGACTGTCCGGCTGATCAACCGATCTGTGGTCCAAATGGTGTTTGTGGGGGATGTACGAGCAGCTCGCAGTGCGGCAAGGATTCCTGCAACCCGACCACCGGGCGCTGCGTCGATTGCGTCGCATCCAGCGACTGCGCTGGGGATGAAGCGTGCAACCCGCAGGCCGGCAAATGCACAGAGAAGTGCACCGCTGACGGCGACTGCACAGAAAAGGACCGCAGCAGGTGCGACACCGGCGGCGATTTCTGTGTGGAATGTTTAAGCGCTGCCGATTGCGAGGGCAACCGCGTTTGCGATTCAGCAGCCGGCGCGTGCGTCGAATGCGCCAAGGATTCAGATTGCGGCAGCGGTGAGCCCTATTGCGCGGTAGCCGAAGGCAAGTGCCGTGAGTGTCGCACCGCGACGGACTGTGGCGCGGGCCGGGTGTGCACGCCCCGCGGTGAGTGTGACGAGTCGTGCACGTCCGACTCGCAGTGTGGCGGTGACAAGCCGCGCTGCGATTTGGAATCCAACGAGTGCGTCGAATGCCTCGCCGAGGCTGATTGTGGCGGCGATAAGCCGGCATGCGACACGAAGCGAAACAAGTGCGAAGAGTGCTCGCGAGATGAGCACTGCCCGAGCGACAAGCCCGGTTGTCTCGTGGCGGAATTCAAGTGTGAAGAGTGCAGCAAGGACGAGCACTGCGGCGCCAACGGCACCTGCGACCTAGAAAAGGGCGAATGTGACTAACGCGCTCCCGGCCGTCGGATGATCGCTCCGTAACGGCACGTTGCCGATTCGACAACGCATCGGCGCCGGCTTCGCCAGAATGGCGCGGATGCGAGCGACGGCGCACATCTAGCGCTGATTTCTGTCTGGCATTACGGTTGCAATAGCGGCCGCCGTGAAGCTGACCATCGTGCCATTGCGCAACGAACTATCGACCGCGGTGCGAAGCGTGCGTGCCGTGATAGCGAGCCTGGCCGATCGCGACGCAGGGCTGTACGTCTTCAGCGTCGCCCTGGTCGCCGCTGGCGCGGCCCACGTCGCGTCGGGACCCGACTACGTCGAATCGCAGGCGTTTACCTGGACCGCGCTCCTCGAACTCTATGCGTGGGCGCTGGTCATCGGCGCGGCGGTCCTGCGGCGCCGGCACCGGTACAACGCCGCGCGGCTGCTCGCCGGGCTGGTGGTGTTGATCGAGCTGCTGGTGTTGTCGCGGTTGCACAGCTCGGATCTGTTAGAGGAGCTGGACTTTGCTTACGCGTGGGTGTGGCTCGTGCTGTGCGGATGCAAGCTGGGCGCGCTGTACCGGGCACTGGGCCCTGCGCGCCCCCGCTGGGCGTGGTGGGCCCCGTTGGCGGTAGCCCCGGCGGTCGTGTTCTTGCCGTACTGGGCGAGTGTGGTCCATCGTTCGTCGGTCGACGGGCTCGTGAGTCTTTGGCTGTTCTCGATCGCTGCAACCGTGCTGTGGGGACGCAGGTGGAGCGAACCCGGACAACTCGAAACGAAGCGCAAGACCCAGTGGCAAGCAGTTGGGTCCTGGGGCTTGGCAGCCGGCTGTGCAGCGTGGCTGTTGGATCTGCGGCGCGTGCTCGATCCGGAAGGCCACTACACGGACTCGATGCCGTACTGGTGCGCTGCGGTGCTGCTGCTGACGCGCGCCACACGCCGCGAGTGGGTCGTTTGGAGCATGGCGCTGATCGCACTCGGACTAGGCGTGGTGAGTCCATTCAACAAGCCGGCCATCGCCGCGATGATGGCGGCCACGCTGCTGCTGCACGCCTACCGCCGTCCGATGACGCAGGCCGCGAACGACCAGCTGGGCGACGACCCGTACCGGTCGCCTCCCGGCACGGCCCCGCTGGGTCGCGCGTTCGGGATCGCTTCGGACGCCGCGCGACACCGCTTCGTCGTGGGCGCAGCGTCATCAACGTATCTGCTTTGGACATCGCTGCTGTCCAGGACCAGCTGTATGTGCCGGATCCACTCGAACAACTGGATTGTGACCGACGCAGCGTTCCTTCTGTTGTCGCTCGCCATGGTGTGGAAATTTCGGAGCCGTCTGGCGCTTGTGCCCTTGGGGCTAGTCGCGGCGACGCTCAGTCACGAAAGCGGCATCGCAGAGCCACTGTCTCAAACAGGTCTCGGCATGGTCCTGCTCGGAGCGGGGCTGGGAGTGATCGTCGTTGCCTTAACTTGGCCGAGGTGTCGCTCAGCGGTTCGCAAAGACGGTCTGTCGACGTCAACTCGCGCGCCTCAGGTGCCATCCGAGAGCTGATCCGAACTCCAGGGATACGTCGGGTTGGCCCGGTTTATTCCTCACGTTGACTGGTTCGGTCTTTTTGGGGCTCACAACGGATCGGCTGAGCCCGCTGTGCGTACGGGTCGACATGACCGGATTTCAAAACGCACCACGCCGTCTGACCCTCCTGCTCCTGCTACTCGCCGCGCTCGGATTGGGCGGATGCATGAAAGCCGACCGCGGCTCCGGGCCGTCGGCGAGCAAGGCGGCTGACGACACCGCGCAGGCCGGCACGACCGCTCGCAAGCTGATCAAACGCGCAGAGCTGGAGCTGACCGTCAAAGCGGCTTCAGCTGCGGCGGACGACGCGACCGCCGTGGCCAAGCGCTACAAGGGATACGTGGTCAGCCGTCGCAGCGCCGGTGGCGATGCGGAGTCGCCGCGCATCACGCTCGAAATGCGCGTGGACGCGAAGCAGCTCGACGCTGCGTTGTCCGATCTCAAGAAGCTCAGCACCGGCGTGCGGTCGGAGAACATCTCGAGCGAAGACGTCACCGAGCAGTACGTCGATAACGCCGCACGGCTCAAGACGCAGAAGCGGCTCGAGCAGCAGTACGTTGCGCTGCTGGACAAGGCGACGACTGTT
>JAUIKB010000400.1 GCA_030430975.1 Polyangia bacterium | reverse complement strand
CGCAGATGCCCAGGTCGCATCGCTCGGCGCCATCGCACGGGTTGGCGTTCGAGCAGTCCGCCGCGCTCTGACACTCGACCGGACTTCCGCCTGAGCCACCGTCGCTCCCGCCTGTACCGCCGCTGCCGCCCGTGGCACCGCCAGCCGCCGCGCCGCTGCCCCCTGCGCCTGCCGGCGAACCTCCGGCCCCACCCACCGAGCTCGACCCTGCGCTGCTGCCGCCGCTGCCGGCGGACGCGCTGCCGGCAGATCCGCCCACGCCGCCGGACCCCGACTGTCCAGAAGGCATCGACTCGAAGTCGCCCCCGCTGCACGCCACACCCAGGACTCCCGCCACCGCCACACTGATCCGTAAATACATGAAAATTCTCCGTTATTAAGAGCCTGGTCCGGCTCAGACCCGCACCCGTCGGACCGACCGTGGTTGAGTTGCGCGATATTCCACGCGGTCGAAAAAGAACTTTGGGCAGCACCCTTGCGTTAGATGCATTGCGCATATATGCTTAGTGCATCTAACATGCGGCGACCTGATGAAACAGATTCCGAGTTCCTGCGCACCTATGACCCGGACGCTTACGAGCGGCCGTCCGTAGCAGTCGACGTCGTGTTGCTGAGCGTCCGCGACGGCCGGATGTGCACGCTCCTGGTGCGCCGCAAAGAGCGCCCTCAAGCCGGGCGCTGGGCGCTACCCGGTGGCTTCGTCGGTATTCAGGAGTCGCTCGAATCCGCCGCCCAGCGCGTGCTGCGCGCGAAGGCAGCCATCGAAGACAACGTGTTCGTCGAGCAACTCTACACCTTCGGCGAACCCGAACGCGACCCGCGAATGCGGATCATCTCAGTCGCCTACGTCGCGCTCGTCCCGTTTGAGCTCCAAGCAACCGCCGGTAGCGCGGAGCCCGACCGCAGCGTGTCTACGGTTGGCATCCCCTGGCACGGAGCGACGGGCGGCGCCGTCGAACTCCGCGACTCAGACGGGCGCATCATGAAGACAGCATTTGACCACGCCGACATCGTCGGCATGGCGGTCAAGCGTATTCGCGGCAAGCTCGACTACACACCGATCGGATTCCAGCTCCTGCCCGAGACCTTCACGCTCCGGCAGCTGCAGCGAGTTCATGAGGTCATCCAAGACCAGCCGGTGAACAAAGACTCTTTTCGGCGTCGCATGCTGGCGTCCGGGCACCTAGAGGCGACCGGCGAGCGGCAGCGTGATGTCGAGCATCGACCGGCTGAACTCTATCGCTTCATCAAGCGGTCGGCGGTGTGACAACGCCGCGGCCGCCCGACGGCAACTCGATCGATCCATTTACTGGAAGGTATCTCCCAACAACCCAAGTGAAGGAACAGGCCATGGCCGAAATCCGCAACTACATCTTCATCCGTCACGTGCGCGGTGAACCCAGCGCGCATCTCATCGCCTATCGGCGCGGACGTGTCGTCGCGCACGGGCGGGGGCAGTCGCTTTGGTTTCTTCCGATGACGACAAGCCTCGCAGAAGTGCCGCTCGACGACCGCGAACTCACGTTCGTGTTCCACGGGCGCTCTAGCGACTACCAAGACGTCACCGCGCAGGGCGTCATCAGCTACCGGGTGACCGAGCCGTTGACGCTCGCTGACCGGGTTGACTTCACCATCGATCTAGGTCGCGGGACCTACCGACAGCGCCCGCTCGAAACGCTATCCCAAATGCTAACCCAGCTCGCGCAGCAGCTCGCTTACGAGTACATGGCCACTACCTCGATTCGCGAGTTGCTCGTAGAAGGGCAAACGCAAATTCGAACGCAGATCGCTTCAACGTTAGCCGACGATGCCAACATCGAGTCTCTGGGCATCGAGGTCGTGGGCGTCCGCGTCACGTCGGTCAGTCCCACGTCGGACTTAGAAAAGGCGCTCGAGATGCCAATGCGCGAGAAGATCCAACAGCAGGCGGACGAGGCAAGCTTCGCGCGGCGTGCGCTGGCAGTCGAAAACGAGCGGGCCATTCAGGAGAACGAGCTCCAAAACAAGATCGAGCTCGCCAAACGTGAGCAGTTGCTGATCGACAAGCTCGGGCACAACGAGCGGCGACGCGCGGAAGAGAAGGCCGCATCCAAACGCATCGAAGCCGACGCGCAAGCCGACCGGAGCCGCATCGCGGCCAACGCTCGCGCCGCGAGCATGCAGGTCGTCGACGCGGTCACCATCCAAACTGAACGCGAGCGCATCGGCATCTATGAAAAGCTGCCGGCGCATCTAATGATGGGGTTGGCCGCCCGGGAGTTCGCGGGAAAACTGGAGAAGATCGATCACCTGAACATCTCTCCGGAACTGCTCGGACCGGCCGTCCTGAACATGCTTCAAGCCGGAACCAAAAAGCTCGAGGAGTAGCGCGTGAGCAGCCCTCCACGCGTCGTCGTCGTCACACGGCCGACGGATTATCAGCAGTTGCTGGAGCGACACGGCACACGCGCCCAGGCAGAGTTTTTCCTCAACTCGCGTGAACTGGCGATCGAACCGATCGAACGGCGACACGAGCAAACCGAACGTGCGGTGCGCGACGTCCACGCGGCGATACCGCTCGACTGGCGCTCTACATCGGTGGTGCGCAGGGACCTCGACCGCTTCGTTTTCGAGGCGAACGACATCCTGGTTGCAGTTGGTCAGGACGGCCTCGTCGCCAATGTGGCCAAGTACCTAGACAGTCAGCCGGTGATCGGAGTCAACCCCGAGCCAGAGCGCTTCATGGGCGTGCTCGTGCGTCACGCGCCGCGCCACATCCGGCGCTTGCTGAACCGCACCGTCACGGGCTCGGCGCCGATCGAACACCGCACCATGGTGGAGGCAAGACTCGACACCGGCCACGAGCTGCTCGCGCTCAATGAGCTGTTCATCGGGCACCGCACGCATCAATCAGCGCGTTACCATATCAGTTTCTTTGAGGACGGCGAGCACCAGTCCTCGTCGGGGATCCTTGTGTCGACGGGCACGGGCGCGACGGCGCGGGCGGCTTCGGTGTGCGCGTGTCGGCGCAACCCCGCGGAGCTTCCGGCGCCAGACGCCGATGCGCTGTGCTTCTTTGTCCGGGAACCCTACCCCAGCCCGGATACCGGCACGAGCTTGACCGACGGTCGCATCGACAACGGTCTGCAGCTAACGGTAGTCAGCGAGATGAACGAGGACGGCGTCATCTTCGGCGACGGTATCGAAGCGGATCGCGTGCCGTTTCCGTGGGGTGCCCGCGTGGACGTGTTCGTTTCTCGCAGGCGACTCGCGCTGGTCGCTTAAAGGCGTGCACGGCCCATTGCGGTACCGCTGTGAGTCTGCGAACCTCTGCCCATGCGCAGCGTCCGCATCCGCTTGCTCGGTCCGCTTCTGTTGATCCCGGCGTGCGCGGGCAGCACTCCACCTCCGAAGCCCGCCGCGGCGCCGACGCCAACCGACGAGCCCGAGCCAAAGCCTGCTCCACCGACGCCGGAACCGATCGCTAGCGCCCCGGCAAAGCCGAAGCCGGTCGCACAGAAACCACCGGCGAAACCGCCGCCACCACCAAAACCGAAGGTCGATGACTGCCGAAGCAACCGGCAATGCAAAGTGTTCGGACGCTGCACTTCCCAAGGAGGCCGCTGCGCTGCCACCGCGGACGCGGACTGCATCGCCTCGAGCGGTTGCGGCACGAGCGGAACGTGTAGCGCTCGGGGTGGCGCCTGCATCGCTACTAGCGGGGCCAAATGCGCCGCCAGCGGACTCTGCCGTTCGAGTGGGCTTTGTGCGCTCGGCGACGGCGTTTGCGTTGCGGCCGGCGATGCCGATTGCCAGCGGTCGAGCGCTTGCTCGGCGAGAGGTGAATGCGTCGCGCGAGGCGGACGTTGTGAGCGCCCCTGAATTGGCTACCTTGAAGCGATGCCGACAGACCGTCAGCTGATCCTCCAACGCCGGCTGAGGCTGATCGCCTTCGCAACCGCGACGGTCGCCAGCGGTCAACTTCAGGCCGACGAACGCGAACCGGCACGACCCGTCGCCGGCGATGCAGGAAAAATCGGGGACGCGGGACTCGACGCCGGCTCAGACGCGAGTGCTCACGACGCAGGGCAGGCGTGCCCCGACGGCGACCAGAGCAGCGACAGCGAATGTACGCCCGAACCGTGCCTGTGCGCTGCCGTCCCAGCGGCTACAACCGGCGCCCCAACACTCGACTTGACGGGGTGGTTTAGCTCCCGCCGCTAGCGAACGTCTACTCTTGAAATGTGGGACGGACCAGCCGGTGTCAAACGCTCAGCGTAGTCCCACACGCGAGCATCCATTCGCGACGCGACGAGCTGAGGAAAGAACCCGAGGCCGATGATCAGGGCACCGAGCACGACGAACGCGAGCCTCTCGCGAGCATTCGCGCACGGAAAGCGACCACCGAACGGTTCGAGCACCGCACTTGTACGCCACTGCTCCGCGACTTCGCCGTTAAACCAAGCCGCCCAAAGCCGGCTCGCCGTCAGGGCCAGCGCCGCCCAAGCCAGGGAGGCCACGAGGGCGACTTCTGGATGGCGCGGAACCGTGCCGGTCAGCATGTTGAGCAGCGAGAAGAAGCCGATGGTTCCCGGCACACCGATGACACAGGCGATCGCCAACAGGGCGAAGCGCCGCACGACGGGCAGTTGACTCCCAAGGCCCGTTAGCAGTCGCGAATCCTGGGTTTCTGCCCGCGCCCACACCACCCCGAGACAGCCGAGCAACAGTCCCCCGCCGATCGCCTTAACCACGAGGCTCGTAACCGCGGCGTGCAAACCGATCGAAGTCATGCCGCCTACACCGAGCAGCACGGCTCCACTTTGGGCGCCCAACAACGCACCGAGCCGCCTACCTAGATCTCGCCGAACGAGAGCGACGTACGCACTGTAGGCGACGACTGCTGCGCCCCAGCCAGCGAGTGCCGGTGACGCCCACGCCACACCACGCGGCAGAAACCCACAGCCCAACTTGACGAGCATGACCAGCGCGGCGTTGCCAATGCCGACGACCGCGAGCACCTGCACCGCTGCTGAGTTGCGCGACAATAGGTGGCTTTGCCACCCATGAAAAGGCGGTATCCCCGCTAGCAACGCCACCGCTCCAAGCAACATCGCGAACAGCACCGCCGGCGCCGCCTGACCCGCCACGTTGGGCTGCGCAAGGAACTGGACCTGCCCGATCTCGAGCAGCGAAAACGATTGGCTGAGCGGTATCCCGCTTGCCGTAAAACCGTCGACCGCCTCTGCCATGTGGACTAGCGAAAACAGCAACAGCACGCACGCGGAGCCAAGGGCCAGCGCTGCGCCCCGCGCCAGCCGGCGACCGTCACTTCGGGCGGCCAGGGATACGAGCGCAACGAAACCCAAGACGGCCACTACCCACGCAGTAAGCATCACAGCCAGATCCAAAGCGACGAGCGTCAGCGTCAGTGCGGCGTGCGCCGATAGAACGAGGGACCAAAACACCGCCGGACGGCGCGTCACGGGCGGGTTCACCATGGCCGCGATGAACAGCGCAGCAGCCGAGCTTCCCACAACGAGCAACCCGACGGCGTCGACGCCCACCGCGTACTCTACGGCGTCACTGATCGGCACTCGCGCAATGAATTGCTGTCCGTTGTTGGCGTCCGCGGCGCTCACGGCTGGATTCAGCCGGGCAAGCAACCAACCCGCCAAGAGCGCCTGGGCAACTGCTGCGCCGGCTACGACACCCGACATATGTCGAACGGACTTGCGTCGAAACAAGCCGACCAGGACGACGCACAGCAACGGGATAAGCCACAGCAGGGTCGGAGCCACCAGTTTCATGCGACCTGCGGCTCCCAGAGCATGTGCCTGGAATCCGCTCGAGACTTTTTGACCTTCAGCCTTCGCA
>JAUIKB010000399.1 GCA_030430975.1 Polyangia bacterium | reverse complement strand
CGCGACGCGCTCGGGGCGTGGAGATCTGGGCGGCGCTGCGTCATCTCGGTCGCGCGGGGCTGGCTGACTTGATGGACGGCTGCTGCGCTCATGCGCGTCGCTTCGCCGAAGGTCTGACCGACGCCGGCTGCGAGGTGCTGAACGACGTGACGCTCAATCAGGTCGTGGTCGTGGTCGGCGACGCCCAGCGCACGCAGGACGTCATGGCGGCTGTCCAGGCTGACGGGACGTGCTGGCTCGGCGACACGGTGTGGCGCGGCCGCCCGGCGCTTCGGATCAGCGTGAGCTCGTGGGCTACCCGCGCCGAAGACGTCGAACGCTCGCTCCAGGCATTGATTCGCGCGGCTACCGGAGGGTAATCGAGCCCTTCCGAGCGTCGTCAAACGTGCGTGAGCCAGCTCCGCATTTTTTGGGTTGAGATCGATCGGCCATGTCCGAAGTCGGCATCACGGAAGCGCGCGGGGCGCCCAAGCGGTCGACATCTAAGAGCCTTCACCGTGTCAGCATACGTAAGGATCTCGGAATCCGAGGACGGGTGGGGGCGTCTGCGCTTCCGTGTTCATCCGCCCGGTTCAACCCGACGCGCAACGCCAACGCGCGGCGCGCTCGTTTCGGAGTGCCCAACAGAAATCGCGATAGACGATCGGCAGCTGGGTGCTCCCTGACCTCGCGCACTCATTTCGAACCGGACTCAACCAGCGCAGCGCGGGTCTCGACCGTGACGAGCTCGTACCAGTCGCTCTCGGAACCGCAGCCCAGAGCTAGCCGAACAGCTCGTCGACCGAGCTGACCGACACCGCGCGCTCGAGCCACGCTTCCAGCTGCTGCCGATCATCGCATCCGAGAATCCGCGCCTCGGACGCTGCGTCTACGTCCAGGCCGCGTGCCCTGAGGACTGTGAGCACCGCCTTGGCTTCGCCACGAAGCTCGCCCGTTCTAAGACCCTCTTTGTGGCCGCGCGAGTAGCCCTTCTTCCCGACATCACTGATCCAGCGGTAGTTCTCCATTTGCATTCTCTCTTTCACAGCGGCCCGAAGCGGCTCGGTCAGCCAGCCCAGGCAGAAGTCAGTGTACTGCGTCCGTAAAGACGGGTCGAGAGTCACCAGCGCGTCGATGAGCATCCCAGCCGTGTCCTGCAGCTGCTGCTGGTTCTCCCGATGCTTTAGCGTCCGCTTGGTGAACCGCTTTTGATGCAGCCAAATCGATAGCAGCGTCCATTCGGGCTCCGCGGTGGCCACCTCACGCTCTACTACGAGCGGGATTTCCTCAGGTCCGATCACGAGTGGTTCGACCGCGATCGCGCCGAACTCAAGCCGTGTGGGAATACGCCGTGCGATGCTCACTAGATTCGTCACCACCACCAGATACACCGGCACTCCGTGCGCATACGCTGCAACGCAGCAGTACCTTGGCCACATCGACAGCTTGTCTTGGTCCCACTGCATTTGCGGCTCGACGATGACGACCAACTTCGCCGGGTCATCGATCTGCACGACCACATCCGCACGCGGTACCGCTGTGCGGTGCACACTCATGTCGCTCCAAATCGCCGTCGCGCCGCTGGCGTCTCCAAGCTGCCCAGCCGCAGCCGGAATCCTCCGCACCAACGGGATAACCAGCTCAGGGGAGTCTTTAAACAGCCCCACCAGCATCTCATGCAAATCCCCGGGCATGTTTTTCCGTAAGAGAAACGCATGCCAGTCGATAACCCGCACAAACCTACCCGCAGCGGGTGGCGGCCACCGACCACTGGCTGGTCACTGCCACCTAGCTGGCCAAACCGCCGTCTGAACCGCCACCGAACCGGCTAGACCAGTTCCTGCTGGCGCCCCTCGATCGGCATCACTCGACGACGCATCGAGCCTACGCCCGACGCCGCAGCGCCGTGTCCGCCCCTTGTTGATACCGAGCGGAGCCTACGTAAGGATCTCGGAACCCGACCACGGGTGGGCGCGCCTGCGCTTCCGTGCGCTCCGGCCGCTTCAACCCGACGGGCAACGCCAACGCGCGGCGCGCTCGTTTCGGAGTGCCCAACAGAAATCCGGTTAGACGATTTCAATCATCGCGCACTGGCAACGCTCGGTGGCCGCGCCGATCGCGACGCCACGCGCTGGGCGTGACGCCGAACGCCTTGCGGAATTGTCGGATGAAGTGCGTCGGGTCCTGCCAGCCAACCTGCACCGCGATCTCCGCGACCGCCGCGTCGGTGTGGACCAGCCGCGACGACGCTTCGGCGAGCCGGACGGAGTTGATCCACGCGCCGACGGTGTGGCCAGTACGCTGCTTGACGGTCGCCGCGACATGGGCCGGCGACCGTTTGACCGCCGCCGCCACGTCGCGCAGGGAGATCGCCTCGAGCGCATGACTCTGAATGAACTCCAGCGCCTCGGGCACAAAGCTCGCGCTGGACGGCCGGTGCTGTTCGGAAGCTGGCATAGCGCGGAGGATCTCCCCGAGGAGAAGTTGGATCATGCTGCGGAGCAGATCGCTCGACTCGGCCGTCGCGGAGTGCTGCTCCGCGTCGAGGTCACGGTAGAGCGCGACGACGCGACGACGTCGTCCGGGCGGGATAGATACAACCGGCAGTGCACCACGTCGTACGCGCCCAAACGGCGCCATCAGCGGTTGGCTCGAGTCGAGGCGAAAGCAGCTCGGACAAAAGCGCAGCATCCAAAGGTCGAGATCGCCGCCATCGAGAGGCTCATGAGGTGCACCTCCCGGCATCAGAATGAGTGACCCCGCTTTAGCGTCAACCGCGCCGCTTAGATCCATGCGCAACCACCCGGCGGCAACGTACGTGAGCATGTGATCGGTGTGGGCGAACGGCGGATGCCGAGCGACGGAGGCGACGGTGTGGTGGCGCACCGCAAGCGGACCGATCTCGAGGCTCATGCACCGCTGATAGCGGGAAACTCGACGAATCGAAAGATCCGCCGATTAAAACCGAAGACCCGCTCTGCCCGGAGACACCCGGGTCACTAGGTTCGTGGAGATGCAAAGCTCTACTGATTCAGACGATCTACCGGCGCTGTTCGATGAAAGCCAGGCGGCCACGTACGACAGCCGGTTCGAGAAGCTAGCGCGCCTGCGCGACGCCCTGCAGCTGGTGACGAGGCTGGTGCTCAGCAGCTTGCCGGACAACGCGCACGTCCTGTGCGTTGGCGCGGGCACGGGGGCCGAGCTGCTCTACCTGGCGGAAGCGTATCCCGGCTGGCGCTTCACGGCGGTGGACCCGTCGGGGCCGATGCTGAAGCGTTGCCGCGCGCGCGCCGAGAAAGCAGGCATCGCATCGCGCTGCGAGTTTCACGAAGGTATCGTGGCTGACCTGAATGACGAAGCTGTCTTCGACGGCGCCACCGCGCTCCTCGTGTCGCAGTTTGTGATGGACGAGACGGCGCGTACGGAATTTTTCCAAGCAATATCGAACCGCCTACGCCCGGGCGCACCGCTGATGACGGCGGATCTAGCGACGGACAGCTTGGACGGTCCGCTCATGGAACTCTGGAAACGGGCGTGGCTGCATGCCGACATACCGGCCGAAAACGTCGCGCTCATGAGGGAAATGCTCGGTCGCGCCGTCGCCGTCCTCCCACCCGCGGACGTCGCCGCACTGATCGAAGCGGGTGGCTTCGAGGCGCCTCTGCTGTGCTTCCAGACTCTGATGATCCACGGGTGGACCGCTACGAAACGCTGACCCGCGGATCAGGGCTCAGCGAGGCGGGCCGGTTCTTTCGAAAGCAGTGACGAACGCTTCCATTCCAGAAGGATGGCGGCGGCCAGCGCGATCAGCGGAACATTCTTGGCCGCGCTGGCGAGTTGTCCACGCACCGCGAGCTCCACGAGTGCCGCCCCCTCGGCGCCCAGAGTTCGACTCACCACGAAGTGCCGGATCGTCGCCGGGATCAGGAACGCCAGCAGGGCCAATGCGCCCAGCTGCTGCGCTCGACCGGTCACCAAGCTGATGCCACCAAGAATCAGCGCAGCTGAGCCCAGCGCTGTCGCTGCGGCAGCCGCACTCGCACCCAGGGCGATGGCATTGAAGCGCACGGTCGCACTCCAGCCCACCAGACTAAAGACGCCCGCGGCGATCGACTGCACACCCAGCACGACTCGCAGCAGGGTCCAGGCCGCTGCGCTCGGGGTTTTGGTTTGTCGGCTAACGCTTGGCGATTTTCGAGGCACGCTCTGGCTCCTAACCGATGTCGGTTTGCCCATCGACCTGCTGGCGCCAGATGCTGGATCTTGGCGCGCCAAGTCGCATCGCGCGGCGACTCCGACCTGACGCCCGAGGGTGCTACCGTAGCGGTATGCAACGGCGGAGCATCGCGCTGGAGTGGGCAAGCGCGCGGGGCATCGACTCCGACGAGCTGGCCGCGGCAGCCAACGTAAGTGCCGCGCAGCTCGTGGCACGCACCCTCGACGCGAGTGGGGCGTGCAGAGTGTGGAACGCGCTGGAGCGACTGACCGACGACCCCTTCGTCGGGTTGCATGCGGGCCAGGCTTTTCGTTCCGATCAGATGGGTCCGGTGGGCTCGGCCTTTGTTCATGCGGAAAACCTGGGCGCTGCGCTGAAGACGCTCGTTAGGCTGTTGCCGCTACTCATGTCCGGATCGAGGGCGGAATACCTGGAGAGCTGCCGAAGTGCCGGCATTCGCTATCGCACGCTCCAAGCCGGATCGCGCCACGGCGTGGACGCGGTATTCGCGGCCATCGTCACGCTGCTGCGCGACACGACCGGACGCTCGATCACGCCATGTCAGATCGAGGTTCACGGGTCTGCACCGGTGGGGTCCGTTGACGAGTACACAGCGTTCTTCGGCCGCGCGCCACGCTGGGGTGCAGACGCGAACACGCTGCTGTTCGCGTCCGCGGACCAGCAGTGGCCGCTGCGGGGAGCTGCACCCGAGCTGTCGCGTTTGCTGCTGGAACACGCCCCAGAACTGCTGGCTCGAGAGCACGGGCGCGCGCCGGTCGAACACGATCTCGAAGGAGCCATCCAGAACGCCGTGGCGGCGGGGGACGCGACTCTGGAAACGGTGGCGACTGCGCTGGGCGTGAGTGCTCGTACCCTACAGCGGCGGCTCGCCCAGCTGGGGACCACCTTCGCCTCCGAGCGCGGGCGAGTGATTCAAACGCGAGCCCTGCAACTCGTTCGCGACCTCAGCTTAAGCATCGACGAAATCGCGCTCCAGCTCGGCTACGGATCCCGCTCGAGCTTCGAACGCGCCTTCACTTCGTGGTTTGGCGAGAGCCCGGCTGCCGCACGCGCCAAACGCTGGGCGCGAGGGTGAGGCCTGACCCCGACCCCGACGCTGTTTGCTCGCCTCTTAGCCGCTTCGCGGCGTCGGCTCGCTACGGCTTCGCCGTGGGTTTAAACTTAGCTACCTACCAACTCGTTCCGAGCCCGAGTCCGAACCCGAACCCGAGTCCGAGTGAGACCTTGGCCGCCCGGGGTTCGGACACAGTTGACACAACCCGACGGCTGGTTGGTCCCGCTGCTGTGTCAAAGCGTGCCATCTCGCGATTACATGTACGGAAATTCGGGGCTTCTCAGGCTGGCACGACGATTGCATATCGGTTTCGTATGCATCGACCTACACTCCAGCTCCTCACCGTCCTCTGTTGTGTTGCTTCGCTGGGGTGTTCCAGCGAAGCGGGCGACGCCGGTTCGTCTAACTCCGCCGCCAACGGAAACGCACCCGACGCCGCGGCTGGCGACGCGGCACCGGATCGCCAACGCGAACATCCGCTTTGTACCGCGCCTGCAGGGGCTACCGGCGGCGGCTGGCAGCGTCTGGATTTCTTGACGGGCGTGCCCGAGAGCAGCGACTACGTCACCACCGGCGAAGCCACAGGAACGATTTCG
>JAUIKB010000398.1 GCA_030430975.1 Polyangia bacterium | reverse complement strand
GAAGTCTCCGTCGTCGCAGTCGCCGCCGCCGTTGGGGCAGGTGCTGGACACGGTGTAGATCATGTTGGCGTCGCAGTAGTTGTCGTTGTCGTTGTCGCAGCCCTCGTCGGTGCTGCCGTCGCAGTCGTAGTCCTGGTTGTTGCAACGCTCGGCGACGCCCGGCTTCTGGAAAAAGTCTCCGTCGTCGCAGTCGCCACCGCCGGCAGTGCAAGTGCTAGGCGTCCCGCTCACGGTCATGTTCGAGTCGCAGTAGTTGTCGCCGTCGTCGTCGCAGCCCTCGTCGGTGCTGCCGTCGCAGTCGTTGTCCTTGTTGTCGCAGATCTCGGTATTGCCCGGGTACTCGGCCGCGTCGTTGTCGTCGCAGTCGGCCGTGCCGGGGCAGCCGCTCGGGCTGCTCGAGCTGTAATAGCCGTCGCCGTCGTTGTCGCGGCAGCCGTACACTGTATGCGTGTCCGAGTCGCCTCGGTCGCCGGAGGTGGTGGCGTTATTGTCGACGGCGTTGCCCCAGGCGGTGATCGTGAACGTGCCGTGGGTGGACGGCGTCCAACAGAATGACTTGCGCACGTAGCCGCCGGAGTAGCTGGCTTTGGCGCTGTGCGTGACGTCGTCCTTGCCGGAGCTGGAGATGAGTTTGGTACCCGAGCTGTACGAGCCGCCGGTTTCTAGATCCTGAGTGCCGTTGATGTGCGCGTTGAAACCGGCACGGGTTGCCCCGCTGGGTTGGTTGATTCGCACGTAGTAACAGGCGGTGTCACCGACCTCGACGTACTGACCGCTCCCGGTGTCGTTGTAGATGATCGCTTGGGGTGTGGTGCCGCCGGAGTGACAGCCGGAGTTGTTGCAGCCGAGGCTCGCGGTCGAGAATGAGTTGTAGTGGATGCCACCGGACGACGCCGATGCGGGCCCCACGGCGAGGGGAAGCACGCATGCTACGAAGAGAAGTGCGCTGCGTCGTAACCAGGTCTCGGCACGTTGGCTGACGCGCAGGCCGTTCGGCTTACCGCCGTTCGAATGTTTCAAAGCAATTCCCTTCACAGACGGCCGCGTCCCCAAGCGACAGTCCAGGGTACAGCTGGCGTCCAGTTGTCGCAATGCGCGCGGGGCATGCGCCGCGCGAACGATCACTTTGCGATCATTTACGGCCGTTCAGGATCGCCGGGCTTCGGGGCAGGGTAGATGCGCACTCCGTCCTCCCAGATGCGCACGCGCGCCGGGCCGCCTGACCGCCAAATCTTGACGACGCCATGTAGGTGACCGTGGGTAAACGGGCGCTCCAGTATCTGTTCGCCGTCGGCGTTCCAGCGCCGCCACACGCCGTGCTGCTGGCCGTCTACGTAGTCACCCTGCTCGATGAGGCGCCCCGTCTTGTGCCATTTGCGCCACGTTCCCACGCGCAAACCGCTTTCGTACTCCCCTTCGCGCAGCTCACCGGCCTCGTTGACATAGACCCACCGCCCCACCGGCAGCACTCGGTCGCCGACCTTCAACTCGCAGCCGACGCCCCCGTCACCATCGAAGCCGGTGCGGACGGGGACGCTAGGCGGCGTGCATTTCGGCTCCTTGGCGAGTGCGCGAATGCCCTCGTCAGCGATCGCCGGATCGCGTTTTGAGGGCGGGCCTTTCGACGCTTCGACCGCTTCGAGGCTCGGCGGGACCTTCGTTGCCGAAGGCAGCAGCAAGCGCTTTCCGGTGTTGCGCACGATCCGCGGATCGTCGACGACCGGTAGCTTCTCGATGTGCGGATCGGTGGACGCCGACGCGCTGCTCACGGGAGCCTGAACGGGCGTCGAGGTGCGGTTTTCGCTACTGCGCCACCCCAAGTAGCCAAGCAGCGCCACGCCGACGACCGTGGCCAGCGCGAAAGGATTGGAGCGCCAGACAGATGAGTTGGCGGCTCTGGGCTTGGTCTCTTTCGTCACGGAGCTGCGCGTCATCCTGTACCACCGTGCTGGTTTCCGGCGGCGCCTCGGTAGCTTACACTCCGAGTGTGCTGGATTACGAGGGGATCCGCGGGGCGCTCGAGGGCGTCGAGCTGCCGTGCGCATTCGTCGACGTCGACGCGCTCGACCGCAATATCGCGCGAGTGCGCGCGCTCGTCAGTCGGCAAGAACTGCCGCTACGCGTGGCGAGCAAGAGCGTGCGGGTCGTTTCGCTGCTCCGGCGGATCATCGACGGCGGCGGTTCACTCTTTCAGGGAGTGATGTGCTTCAGCTGTGCCGAGGCTGTGTTCCTCGCGCAGCGCGGTTTCGACGACTTGCTCATCGCCTACCCGCCGTTCCAGAAGCTCGATCTCAACCGCGTGGCCAGGCTGAGCGCTGATGGCGTGCGGGTCGCGGTGATGTGTGACAGTCCGGGTTCGCTACGGCGTTTGTCCCGGGCCGGGGTCGAGCACGGCACGACGGTCAACACGGTTTTGTGTGTGGATATGAGCCTGAAAGCGCTGGGCGGTCGCGTGCACGTCGGCGTGCGGCGCTCGCCGCTACACGAGGAGCAGGCGGTGTTGGATCTGGCGGACCAGGCGTCGAGCCTACCGGGCGTCAACTTTTACGGGCTGATGGGCTACGAGGCGCAGGTCGCGGGCCTAGGTGACGCCAACCCGTTCGAACCGCGTGCGAACGTCGTCAAGTCGATGGTCCGGCGGGTAAGCGCCTTCGAGCTCGGTCGGCGACGACGCCGGATCGTCGACGCCTTGGGTCGTGCGGGGCTAACGCCGGTGCTCGTCAACGGGGGCGGGTCGGGATCGCTCGACACGACCACTCGCGCCACGGGAGTGACGGAGGTGACCGCTGGCTCGGCGTTCCTCAAGCCGCATCTGTTCGACTATTTCAGGAACGCTCACATGCAAGAGCTGGAGCCGGCGGCGTTCTTTGCCGTGGAGATAACCAGGCGCCCCACGCCGGACATCGTGACGTGTCTGGGCGGTGGCTATATCGCCTCCGGAGCGACGTCTCCCGACAAGCAGCCACTGCCGTACTTGCCCCACGGCCTTAGCCTGCTCGACATCGAAGGCGCCGGCGAGGTGCAGACGCCGCTGCGGGTAGCGCACGATGCCGGAGTGAGCGTGAGCGTGGGGGATCCGGTGATCTTTCGCCACGCCAAGGCGGGGGAGCTTGCGGAACGGTTCGAGCGCTATCATCTCGTGTCGGCCGGCAAGGTTGTGGACACTGTGCCCACCTACCGCGGTGAAGGTCAGTGCTTCCTTTGAGGGCGCAGCATATACTTGGGTATATGGCGAACGTGCGGCTGGGAGCGTTGGGGCTGCTGATTGCGGTTGTCGGATGCAGCGAGTCGGGCGGTCCCGACGCGGCGGGCGCCGCCGGTGGCCCATCGTCGGGTGGCTCCGCGGCGACAGGCGGATCATCCGCCGGCGGGTCGAATTCAGCTGGTGGATGGGCGTCAGGCGGCGGCGGGGTAGGCGGTTCGACCTCGTCGTCCGGAGGCTCAACGTCGTCCGGTGGCGTGGGCGGCGGCGGCTCGGGTGGCACTTCCGGTGCGGCGGCTTTCAAGATCTACGTCGCGCCTGACGGCTCCGATACGGCGGATGGCCTAACCGTCGGAACGTCGATCCAGACGCTGACGCGCGCCCACGAGATTCTCGTCAACCAGAGCGTGACCGCTGACGTCGAGATTCAGATCGCGCCCGGTCGCTACCAAGCGCAGACGACCGTGTGGACGTACACGCTGCCGAACCACACCATCACGTTCATGCCGCTGGGCGGCGGCAGCGATCGCCCCGTGTTCGACGGCTGCACGGTCGAGAACGTGACGGACGCCGCGACGCAGTGCCCCGGCGGTACCTGGTTGCGCCTCAAGCATTCCGCCGGTGAAGAGACCAATCTACATTTCAGCTATATCCGCGTCGAGCGCTACGGAACGGCGATTTCGCTGGACGGAAGTCGCAACGAAGAGCCGACAAGCAACGGGTCGAACCGCATCTACGGCTGCTACTTCGATCAGATAGGCAACATATTCAATCCCGCGCTGCCGGACTCGACCGCGGCGGTGCGGCTCGTCAATTCGGACGACAACGAAATCATCAACAACCACTTCATCCGCATCGAAAACGCCAGCGCCAGCGGCTTGCTGCACGCGATTTACGTCGCGCACATGTCCGATCGCAACATCATCAAGAAGAACCGGTTCAAGAAGGGCAGTGGCGACCCGATACGGGTGCGGGACTTTTCGAACGACAACGTAGTCAACGAGAATCGATTTATTCAGATCGGAAAAAAAGCAGCCTACAGTCACTGGTACTGCGATCACGAAGTGCGCGACGACTGCACCAAAGTCGGCCCCGAATGCCCGTCGTGGGGCAACCAGTTTCGCGACAACCTTCTGGACGGCGACTATCAGTGCGCCCCGCTGAGCGGGTTTAACTACGCTCAGGATGACGCCACCGCCGGCTGTGCGCCGCCGTCGCCATCGTCCGTGCGCCTACGCACCAGCGGCAACACGAAGCACACGCCGCCGTGTACCAGCGAATAGTTGGCGTAACTAGAAGCCGATCGTTGCCGTGAACGTAATCGGAGGCGTCCAGGTGGTGTTGCCTCGGTTGCGCACGTATTCCGACGTCGACGAGTCGTAGTACGAAAGCGCGGTGCTTTCGTCCTCGAGCCCAAAGAACGGCACGTCGATGCGGGCGCCGAGCGCCAGCCGCGTGCGGTGAGTTCGCAACATTTCGAAGCCGACCTCACCATAGACGCCGGCGCCACCGCCCTGGAGCTCCGGGTCGCTGTAGTCGTCTTGCCCGCTCGACATGGTGCTGAGCGACGCGCCCCCGCCGATGTAGGGTGCGAAGTCGCCGGGGCCCAAGAAGTAGCGGCCGCCGATGCGAATGGCTAGATATGCGCCGGTGTCGGCGTCACCCTTGAGCGACGCAAAGTTCGCCATGGCGCCAATGGTGAAGGAGTTGGTGTCGTACAGCAGCTCTCCGGCAAGTCCCGGCCCGAAGCTGCCGTTTGCTGGGAGCACGACGGTGTTCAGGCCGAGTGCGACGCGGGTCCGGCCGCGCTTTTTCACCGACCGTTTCGCGTCCTCGGTCAGGACGTTGTCGACGCGTTCGGTGTCTTCGATTGGCACGTCTTTGACGATCGCCTCGGCGAGGCGTGGGCCGGCGACGACGATTTCGTCCAGGCTCGAGATGACCACGCGGCGCGATCGCTGCACCACGCCGATCGGGGCGTGATACGCGACGGTGACGATCACCTTGGATGACAGTTCGCTGATGTCGATCCGGTATGCCGCGGCGCCGGTCGCTTGGCGCGTCGGCGTCCCGATGGTGACGCCGCGGCTGCGGATTTCGTCGCAGATGACCCGCGCGACTGAGTCAGCGGCGCCTGGCGAGACGCCCTCGGTGTGAGCGAACAGGCAGGCTGCGCCTTCGACAACTGTTGGCGGCGCTTTGTCTTCAATTTCCACGGGAAAAGCTGTCGTGGGCGGGGCTTGTGTTGGAGCCGGTCTGTCTTTGGGCTCCGGTGGCAGTTCGGGCGCCGCGTTGTCGCTTCCGTTTGGTGGCGGGGGTTCGCTAACTTCGAAGTCGTCCTGGGCGCTTGCGGGGCCGCACCACACCGCGAATACGATTCCTAAACCCAGGCCCAACACTCTTGCTGTTCGCGTCATGCGCACCCGAACTGCGAAACGCGTGCCAGCGTCTTTTCGCACCCGCTCGGCGGTGTGAGGCCGATGCGTGGGCGCTGAATTCACACTTCACGCCCAGCCGTCGCACAGGTGTCGCAGTTTTGCCTCGGCGCTCTCGACGGCTACGCCCCGTGGTATGTACTGAGCCCGTATGCTTGCTCCAAAACCCGTTCCAACCTGTCTTGCGGCGACGCTGTTGGCCTGGTGCCTTGCCCCGGTACTGGCAGCGTGC
>JAUIKB010000397.1 GCA_030430975.1 Polyangia bacterium | reverse complement strand
GGTAGGTAGCTGAGCTAGACACAGGGCGAAGCCCTAGCGAGTCGGCGCGGAGCTTGCGACGCAAGGAGACGAGCAAAGAACCGCGCACGCGCTTGCGCGTGCCTGCCCATAGAAAGCTCGTAGCTAAATAGGGTCGCGTAAGTGCAGCACCTGAGAACGTCCCCCCAGCTTGCCTGGGGGCGTTCTCAGTGGCGCGCCGCGCCCCTATTTAGCGGAGAGGGCGGGATTCGAACCCGCGGTAGGTTGCCCTACGCCCGCTTAGCAAGCGGGTACCATCGGCCTCTCGGTCACCTCTCCGTGGGGCTGGGCCCCGTGTTGGACTGGCCAAACTACTTAGCCGGCGCGCGCCGTCAAGTGTGTACCGCGTGTCCCGCGAAAAACGGGCCTGAACGCGACATTCCGCTGGGCGGGCGCTACGATCTCAGCGTGCTCGGCGCGAACATCCCCTCGGCGGAAGCGTTGCCGCAGGCTTCCGCTGCGGCGACCGAGAAGGCAGCGCGCTTGCTCGATCGAGCTCTGGGCCCGTCGAAGGTCCTAAGCGACCGGTCGAGCCGCGAGCGCTTTGCTGGCGACGAATCCGAGGCACCGGCGACTGTGCCTGACCTGGTTGTGCTCGCCGAGGTGCCGGCAGACATCGAGGCGGCGTTGCGGGTCGCGCGTGAGGCGGAGGTTCCGATCACGCCGCGCGCGGGCGGTACCGGCCGCACTGGCGGCGCGGTACCGGTCGCAGGCGGCATCGTCCTTTGTACGCTGGGCATGAATCGCATCAAGGAGATCGACCGACGAGAAGGGATCGCGGTCGTCGAGCCCGGTGTGATCCTCGGGGATCTGCACGATGCAGTGGAGAAGGAAGGCTGGTTCTATCCTCCCGATCCCAACTCCGTCGTGGGGTGCGCACTCGGTGGGAACGTCGCCGAGAACGCTGGCGGTCCGCGGGCGTTTAAGTACGGGGTGACGCGCGACTACGTGCTCGGAGTCGAAGCGATGCCGATCGGAGGTGGCCGGCTACAGGTGGGTCGACGCACACGCAAGGGCGTGACCGGCTACGACGTGACCGGGCTGCTGGTCGGCAGCGAAGGCACGTTGGCGGTATTCGGCGACATCACGCTCAAGCTCGTGCCGAAGCCCGAGTCGGTCATGACATTGCTCGCGTTGTTTGCGGACGTGCGCGACGCTGGTGGTGCGGTCGAGGCGATTATCGCGAATGGTCTGATGCCTCGGTGCATCGAGCTGCTAGACGACGCAACGCTGGCCGCGATGCGTGCGGCTGGAAACGCCATCAATCCGCGGGCCGGCGCGATGCTGCTGATCGAGGTTGACGGTGACGAAGACGCGACGCTCCGGCAGGCGCAGAGGGTTGCCGACTCGTGTGAGGCGCAGGCCCTCGACGTCGTCGTCGCCCAGGACGCCGCGCAGCGCGATCGGCTGTGGGCGGCGCGCCGAAAAATGAGCCCGGCCGTGCGGAGAATGGCCAAGCACAAGCTTTCGGAAGACGTCGTCGTACCGCGCCAGCGCATCGGCGATCTCCTAGACCGCGTCCGGGCTACCGGTGAAAGACAGCGCATTCGCAACGTCACCTACGGTCACGCGGGCGACGGGAACCTGCACGTGAACTTCCTATGGGATGACGATGCCGAAGTACCGCGCATCAACGCGGCGATCGAGCAGCTGTTTCGAGACGTCGTAGAACTCGGCGGCACTCTGAGCGGCGAACACGGCATCGGTGTGCTGAAGGCGCCTTACCTCGGCATCGAGCAAAGCGAGGCGTTGATCACGCTGCAGCGTGATCTGAAGCGCGTGTTTGACCCACAGGGCCTACTCAACCCGGGCAAGATCTTCCCGCGGGTCGGGCATCGCGACTGCTGAGTTACTTTAGGATCGTCTTGCGATAGTGCTGAAGCTCGGCGATCGAGTTGTTGATGTCCACGAGCGCGTCGTGAGCACCCACGTCTGACTTCTGGAACTGAGCGCTGCTCGGATAGAACTGCTGAGCGACCAGTTTGAGTGCGGTGACGTCGAGCATTCGATAGTGCAGGTAACCGGCGAGGCCGGGCATGTAGCGATCGATGAACTTGCGGTCTTGCCCGATCGTGTTGCCGCACAGAGTTGCGGGATACGGGCACCAGCCGGCGATGCGCTCCATGAGCATGCGCTCGGCTTGCCTAACGTCGACGTCGGCGGCGCGCACGCGTTCGGTGAGTCCGGTCGTCTCGTGCATCTTCCGAACAAAGGGCGTCATCTTTTCCAGCTCGGACTCCGGCTGCCAAATGTCGACGACGAGCTCCTCGAGCGGCTTCAGCTCCGCATCGGTGACGATGACCGCGGCCTGGATGATCACGTCGACGCACGGGTCGAGCCCGGTCATTTCAAGGTCGAGCCAGGCAAGGGCGCCCGGCGTGTGGGTGCGCTGGACTCGGTCAGCCAATTTCTACGACCTCCGAGATCTTGCCATCGGCGATGGGATCCGCCGAGCCCCAGTCGTCTGCGTCTCCGCTGGCGGCGCGCGCCGGCTGCCGGCGCGGACGGCCATTCGAACCGCGCGCAGGCTTGCCCCTTTTGGGAGCAGCTGAAGCAGCGGGCTTCTTTGCGGCGGTGCGTTTGGTGCTCCCCGGCAGGGCGATAGTCGGATCCTTCTTGCGCTGTCGATACACAACGAACGTTTTGCCAATGGTTTGGGCGACATGTCCGAAGGCTTCGGTTTCGATGGCGCCAACGGCGGCCTTCATGTCGACCGGGGATTCCTTGCTGACCTTCACCTTGATCAGCTCATGGGTATCGAGGGCGCGGTCGATCTGGGAGAAAATTTCGCTGGTGAGTCCTTGTTTTCCGACCTGAACGATCGGCTTGAGACTGTGAGCTAGAGCGCGCAGGTGTCGACGCTGTGCACCCGTCAGCGCGGCCGGCCGCAGCCGGCGCGGTTCGACGGAGGGTGTCTTCTTCTTTTTCTTCGTAATGTTCCTGAGCGGCACGGCGTCTTCCTTATCGGCGCCAGGATGCGTGGCGCGGCCTCGGCGCATAGCACGAACGCGGAGCAGTGACGAAGCGGAACACCGCCGATTCGTTTCGTCAGGCTGGGTTGAGCAACGTCGGATTGGCTGGTCGAGTGCCGCGACAGCGACAAAGTCAGGCGTCTGTCGTGCGTGCCGCGTACCATCTGGGTATGAAGCTTCTGTACGGGGTAGTGGGTGAGGGGATGGGTCACGCAACGCGCAGTCGCGTCGTGATCGAGCACCTGCTGTCGAAGGGCCACGAGGTGCGCGTCGTGGTGTCCGGGCGCGCGCATCGGTTTCTTAAGGAGCGACTACCCGCAAGCGATCGGCTGAGCGTGGAGGAGATCGATGGGCTCACGCTGACGTACGAGGACAACCGTGTCGATCGAAGCGAGAGCCTGATTCGCAACCTCAAGGCTGCACCCGCCGCGATCAAAAAGAACGTCGAGGTCTATCGCCGCGTCGTCGAAACCGGCTTCGCGCCGGAGCTGGTGTTTAGTGACTTTGAGAGCTGGGCGGCCCTCTACGCTCGCAACCACTTCCTCCCGGTCGTCAGCATCGACAACATGCAGGTGATCAACCGTTGTCGCCACTCGCGCCAGATCAAGCGTCAGGGTGGAACCGACTATCGACTCGCGAAGCTTGCGGTGAAGTCCAAGCTGCCAGGCGCTTATCACTACCTAGTGACGAGCTTCTTTTTTCCGCCAGTGCGCAAGAAGCGCACGACGCTAGTACCGCCTATCCTGCGTCCCGAGGTGATCGATGCCAAGCGCGAGCCTGGACAACATGTGCTGGTCTACCAAACCAGCACGTCAAACGAAGCGCTCGTCGATGAGCTAAAGCGGTTGCCCTACGAGTTTCGCGTGTACGGGATGGGTCGCAGCGGAGAAGACCGCAACCTGATGTTCCGCGAGTTTTCCGAAACCGGTTTCGTCGACGACCTGCGGACGGCCCGGGCCGTCATCGCTGGCGGTGGTTTCTCGCTGATGAGCGAGGCGGTGAGCCTACACGTGCCGATGCTGAGCGTGCCGCTCGAGCGCCAGTTCGAACAGACGCTGAACGCGCAGTATCTGAGCGAGCTTGGATACGGTCAGTGGGTTCCCGAGCTGACGGCGGGAGCGGTCCGCGGCTTCTTGGATCGGCTGCCCGAGTTCACGCGGAGCCTGGCGCGCTATGAGCGCCACGACAACGCCATGTTGTTCGCGTGCGTGGACGAGCTGATCGAGCGTTGCGGCGCGGGCGACAAGCGGCCGGTCCGGCTCGCGGCAGCGGCCATGGGCAAGTATCCCGACGCGTAGGCAGTCCATCCGGGGGGCGACAAGATGCCACCGGCTCGGTTCCATAGGCGGTGCTAGCGTCTACACATGACTTTGCAGCGAGTTTTGGGAATAGTGGCAAGTGGGATCCTGCTCAGCGCGGTGGCTGTGGGCTGTTCCAGCGACGAGGATGCCGATCCCGGCACGTCAGCTCAGGGGGCGTGCGAGCAGATCATCGAACACTGCCACACGAAAGACCCCACGCGGGTCGACCCAGCCATGAAGAATCATCCGATCGCCGTCTGCCATGAAAAAGGCCACAGCGGTGACAAGGCGGCGTGCGAAGCCGAGGTCGCCGATGGCTGCCTTGAAGAGTGCGATGCCGCCCCTGTGCAGGGTGACGACGATGGCGGTCACCACCACGGTGGCTCTCACGCAGGCGGTTCGCATAGCGGTGGCTCGCACGCCGGTGGCTCACACAGCGGTGGCTCTCACGCGGGTGGCTCTCACGCAGGCGGTTCGCATAGCGGCGGCTCTCACGCCGGTGGTTCACACAGTGGTGGCTCACACAACGGTGGCTCTCACGCCGGTGGTTCACACAGCGGTGGCTCACACGCTGGTGGGAGTGGCGGCTCCGGCGGCAGCAGCTCGTAGCTCCATACGAGACTCGTCGATGAGGGACACGCTCGCCGTGGGCCCGCTATCGGAGGACAGGAATTGACTCGCACACTACAGCGTTGCGCGCGAGGCGCGCTCATCGCCGGCATGTTCTCCGTTGTCGGATGCGTTGGCGATGCTACTGCAGCAGACGACCTCACCGGCGACGGGATGAAGGACGTGCGCTCGACGCACGGATTGGTACGCGCCGACGTCGGGCTCAAGGGAAACGACGTAGTCCGCGGTAAGAACGACTTCGTGCTGGCGTTCTCGCCCGAGGATCCCAGAGCGAAAACGCGCCTGATATCGGCCGAGGCGATCATGCCCGCACACGGGCACGGAACGACTCCGGCCAAGGTCGACCGCGACGGAGACGTCTGGGTCGCTCGGGACGTGAATCTGTTCATGGCGGGTCGGTGGGAAGTCACCTTCGGCGTCGAAGTGGCCGACCAAAGTGACGCCGTTCGCGTCACGATCGACGTCCAGTGACACGACGCCATTCGGCGTTAATGGGGGTGGCGCTGATGCTGCTCGCGCCAGCCGGGCTGTCGTGCCCGTGCCGGGGCGGTTCGAGCCCGGGCATGTCCGTGGCGAAGCAGAATCAACGTTGGGGAGTGAACGCGATACAAGCGATTCAGTTCACCCAGGGTGTTTGGGACATCGACGGAAACTACCGTGCACTGAACGACGGTGAGCTGAACGCGGCTGCGGTCTGGAGTCTGGCTGTCGGGGTCCGGCCGGTCTCCAAGGTGGAGCTGATCGCGTTGGGCAGCTTCGGACGGAGCCTTGCGTCGTCGAAGGTATTCGCAGCGTCCGGCGTGGGGCTGGGCGATATGAACGTTCGGCTGCGTTGGGACGCACTGGCGGAACCTCTGCCCTTCACGCGTGACACGAACTACCGGCCGGGATTGAGTTTCAGCACGGCCGTCCGATTGCCGGTCGGTACCGTTGAGCGGGCGGGCGGCCCGTCGGTCGGCGGCGTCGGG
>JAUIKB010000396.1 GCA_030430975.1 Polyangia bacterium | reverse complement strand
TGGCGGAACTCGTGGTGCGCGCCGAACTCACCGACAAGGAACCCGACACCGACGGGGTGGTACGTCTCGGTGGACCGGTTTCCCAAGAGCAGGTGTGGCTGATGTACCGCACCGAGCAGCGGCCCGCCGAAGTCGAAGGTCAGTTCGAAGTGTGCACAGGGGTCACCGCGTCCGCGTCACGTGATGTGCTCGCGACCGTCGCCCGCACCGAACAGCCCTCCAGCCTGTTTGCAGTGGTGGGCTACGCGGGCTGGGGCGCGCAACAGCTCGAACGCGAGATCAACGGCGGCGCTTGGCTACCGACCGACGTGGACGCCGACATCGTGTTCGGCGTCCCGACCGACAAGGTGTGGCAGCACGCGTTCGAGCGCGTAGGAACGACGCCTATGGCGTTCACCTCGCGAACCGTCGGACGCGCCTAGGGCGGTGACGGGTCCGCGGATCGCGGCGGTCGCCGCGCTGCTCGGCTTGACGGTGGCTGCCGTCGCGAGTGCGGAGCCGCCTCTGAAGCGTCCGAACGCCGGCGTCCGACGGGTTCCCGCAAGCGGCTCCGCAGCGGCGGCGTCGCCGAGCGCGGCCGCGCCGAGTCCGACAGCGTCGACGCAAATCACGTGCCCTGCGGACATGGTGCGCGTGCACGACTTCTGCATCGACCGCTATGAGGCAGCACTGGTCGACGCGAAATCGGGGCGTTTGCTGACTCCCTTTTACCCGCCGCGATGGGCACGCGCGCGGACCATCCGGCGCATCTGGCAGCAGGAGCGCGCGCTGGTCGGCTCGCGCGCGGCGCGGACGATGCCGCTGCCCAGACTTCCGACCTGGCAAAAAGCCGTGCATCGGTTCAAGGCGGTCAGTCGACCAGCCGCCGTCCCCCACGGCTATCTGACCTGGTACGACGCTAAGCGCGCTTGCGAAGCGGCCGGAAAACGGCTGTGTACACGCGATGAGTGGACCCTCGCATGCCGCGGCCGTTACGATCGCAAGTTCCCCTACGGCGCCGAGTACATCCGTGGGGCCTGCAACGTGCATCGCAGGTTCCACCCCGCCGCAACGCTTCACGGCGATGCCTCGTCTGGACACCACGACCCGCGGCTGAACCTGGTTGCCGGCCCGAAGGGCGATAGCGGGCTACGCGCGGCTGGCGCGACGTCCCGCTGTCAGAGCGAATGGGGCAGCGACGCGATCTACGACATGGTCGGCAATCTCGACGAGTGGATAGCGGATCCGAACGGCGAGTTTCGCGGTGGCTTCTATGCCCGCATGACAACCAAAGGCTGCGAAGCCAAAGTCAGCAATCACTCGAGCAAGTATTCCGACTACTCGACGGGCGCCCGCTGCTGTTCGGCTGGCGGCGCCACCGCAAAGTCGACCACCCAGAACTAGGCGCTCACGCCGCCGCCCAGCAGACGTCCGAGACGATCGATCGCGGCTTCGAAAAACGGGTAGTCGTCGACGTCGGGGTCGCCCCAAGTCGACCAAACGATCGCGACCAGCCGCTCGTCCACGTCGAACGGCGACGGTAGCGTCCTGAGCACGATGACGGAGTCGCCTCGCTCCCGCCAGGTCAACGCGACGTCGCGCTCGTCGACCCGCGCCAGAACGTCGCCGCTCAGCGACTCGCCGTTTTGCAGCTTCAGCTCGAACGCCTCTCCGTCGGCCCCGATCGCGCCTGAGGGGGTAAGCCACGACTGCATCGCGTGTTCATCCGTAAAGAACGTATGAGCCACCTCGGCCGTCGTCTGAACGCGGCGCACGAACCAGCGCACGGTGCGCGCTTCACCCGGGTGACGTTCCGCGTAGTGCCGAAGACAGCGTAGCGCGACGTGCCAGGAGCTCTGCATGCCCTCGGCGTGGTCGCCGGGTTCGAGTCCACTGTGGGTGAGCGTTACGCGCCCCGGCTCGACCTCGATCGTCACCTCAGAGTCACCGGCGCCGACCTGGAGCAGCTCGCCGTGCACGATGCGGATGACCGACAGGTCAACGCTCGCGCCCAGCGCCGGCCACAGCAAGCGCAGCGTTTCGCCCACACGCGACTCGCCCGCCACGTCGTCGGCCTGCCACCGCTGCATACCCTCCGGCTGCGCGATGGCGTGCCACAACAAGTTACGCGATGCGTCGACGGGCTGTGAGATGCGAATTCGAAACGCCATGGAAATGTGAGGTACAGACTGTTTCACAGCTCGGCGTCAACCACAGAAGCGAGCGCGCTTCTGTCTGCTACCATCATAATGTTGTGGTGAGAGTGTTTTGCGGATCGGCTTTGTTGATTCGCGCCGGTATTCGTCCTGGATCTGGAGGCGAACGCCCCTTACTGTGCATCTCGCCTCTAGCTCCGAACGTCTCGCGCACTTCGCACCACACTCCGGGTGAACATCGTGTCGCGACTTACCGGGCTACCGGCAGGTTACGAAAGCGTCATGTCCGAGACATTCGCTCCGCAACTGGAACCCGATAGCCCCAGCCAGCGTAGGTAAGCCCGAATGCGTAAATTGCTCGCCGCCCTTCCCCTCTTCCTCCTCGCTTGCACTCATGACCCGCAACCGGTCGATGAGTTCTCGACCTACCGCAGCGAAATCAAGGGGGGCCAGACCGACGCGGAGAGCAAAGCAGTTGTCGGAATGTTCAGCATAGCCAGCGGCGGCCTGTGTACCGGTTCGCTCATCGCGCCGAACCTTGTGCTGACGGCGCACCACTGTGTGGCGCGAATTCAGAACGACCCGGGCTACGTTCAGTGCGGACAGTCAAAGTTCAATCAGCCCGCGGGCGGCGACTCGTATTACGTCACCACGGACACGCAGATGAGCCAGCAGGGGAACTGGTATCAGGGCGCGAGCATTCATGTGCCACCGGGCGGCAACGACACCTGCGGCTACGACGTCGCTTTGATCATCCTGGCGCAGAACATGTCGCCCGACCTGGCAACGCCGATGATCCCGCGCGTGGATACCAAGACGAAAAAGGGCGAAACCTACACAGCCATCGGCTTCGGCAATACCGATGACTACAACGGTGCCGGCAGACGGCGCATCCGCAGCGGCCTGAAGATCGACTGCGGCGAGGGCCAATGCCTCGCGTACCGCGCGCACCAGAACGAGTGGATCGGCCAGACCGGCATCTGTTCGGGAGACTCCGGTGGCCCGGCGCTCGACGACAAGGGACGAGTTATCGGCGTCGTATCGCGCGGCATTAAGGGCTGCGACTCGCCGGTCTATGGCGCTGTCTACAGTCACCGCGAGTGGATCCGGGAGATCGGCGCCAAGGCTGCCAAGCAGGGCGGTTACGCGGAGCCCGAATGGGTCGCGACCGGCAACAGCGAACCGCCGCCGGACGTGGCGCCGGAACCGGAGCCAGAACCGGAACCGGAACCGGGACCCGTAGTCGCGCCGGGCAGCCCGTGCGACGAGTTCGACCAGTGCGCCGATGGCACCGCGTGCGCACACCAGGGCGATCCGAGCAAAGCTATCTGTACCAATCAGTGCAGCAGCGACGCCGACTGCTCCGCGGGCAACGAGTGCAACTCGTTCGGCGCCTGCTTCCCGGCCTCCGCGGCTAACGGCGCAGACGGCGACGCCGGCCAAGCCAGCGGTTGCGCCGCGCAGCCGTTGCCGATGAAGGATCCTGGAAAGCCGGTTCCGTGGGTGGCCGGTCTGGGACTGCTCGCATTCGCCGCGATGCGCCGACGTCGCTGATTCCAAAGCGCACCCCACGTGGCCGTCTCGAATGAGGCTGTCCCGCTAAGCAACCCCCGATATCCGCTGCGACGAGCGGCCCGGACGAGCGAGCGGTGGCCATCGAAGCGCGTCTGCCGTTGCTGAACATCCGTCGACGTGGCTGGCTTATTGTTTGGCCGCCCACCATGACGGCTGACGGGGCCCAGCGTCCGAGGAGTGCCCGGAGTCGGCGACAGCGCAACACGCGGCAGCACCAAAGCAGCGGATCGCCCAGACGGAACCACCCGACAGACACCTAAGTTAGATTCCCGCGCGCAGCGCGAGTGGCCCCACCGCAGCGCTTGCGCTGCACAAAGGGGACACCAAACGAGTGGAGCCGAGGGGGATCGAACCCCTGACCTCTGCATTGCGAACGCAGCGCTCTCCCAGCTGAGCTACGGCCCCGAGTGAGGCGCGGAATGTACCTGCGCACGCCCGGCTGTCAACCGTTTTGGTCTTCGCCCTACGATCGCGTCGGCCCGGCCCTTGCATCCTGGAGCAAACTGCGAGAGTTGACCCCGGACCTGACGTGGTTACCTTCATTTCAGCCGCCAAGCGGCCCACCAAGGGAAGCGCGGCAGGCGGTCGCGCAAGGGCGCGGTTGCTCATCAAACGCTAACAGGACGAGCGAGTTCTCGCGCCTGAACACGAGCTGCAGGGTCCGCTCTCGGATCCGCCTCAAGGAGAACGACAATGGGTAAAATCATCGGCATCGACCTAGGTACGACCAACTCCGTAGTCGCGGTGATGGAGGGCAAAGAAGCGCGCGTGATCGTCAACGAAGAGGGTTCGCGCATCACGCCGTCCGTCGTCGCATGGGACGACAAGGGAGAAATCCTCGTCGGCACGATCGCCAAACGGCAGGCCGTCACGAATCCCGAGGCTACAGTCTACTCTTCCAAACGCTTCATCGGCCGACGCTACGACGAGATCACCGGCGACACGGATCGCGTCCCGTACAAGGTCGTCAAAGGCAAGAACGGCGACGCTTGGCTCGAGGTCCGGGGCAAGGAAATGGCACCGCCCGAGGTCGCTGCGAAGGTGCTCCAAAAGCTCAAGAAGGCTGCGGAATCGCACATCGGCGAGACGGTCACCGAGGCGGTCATCACGGTCCCCGCTTATTTCAACGACGCTCAACGTCAGGCGACGAAGGACGCCGGCAAGATCGCCGGTCTCGACGTACGCCGGATCATCAACGAGCCGACCGCGGCAGCACTCGCCTACGGCCTGGATCAGAAAACGAACGAGATCATCGCGGTCTACGACTTCGGTGGCGGTACGTTCGACATCTCGATCCTCGAGGTCGGCGACAACGTCGTGCAGGTCATCGCGACCAACGGCGACACCCACCTCGGTGGCGATGACGTCGACATCGCAGTCATGGACTGGCTGATCGCCGAGTTCAAGAAGGACACCGGCATCGACGTCGGCAAGGATAAGATGGTCATTCAGCGTCTCAAGGACGCGGCCGAGCAGGCTAAGATCGAGCTGTCCAGCAAGCAGGAAACGCAGATCAACCTGCCGTTCCTCACCGCCGACGCCACCGGTCCGAAGCACCTGCAGACCACACTCACGCGCTCCAAGCTGGAGCAGATGATCGGCAGTCTGATCGATCGCTCAATGGAGCCGGTCAAGAAGGCGCTGGCCGACGCGAAGAAGAAGCCGGGTGATATCGATGAGGTCGTCCTGGTCGGCGGCTCGACGCGCATCCCGCTGGTCCAGAAAACCGTGACCGAGTTCTTCGGTCGCGAGCCGCACAAGGGAGTCAACCCCGACGAGGTCGTGGCGATCGGCGCCGCGGTGCAGGGCGGCGTGCTGTCCGGCGATGTCCGCGACGTCGTGCTGCTCGACGTCACGCCGCTGTCGCTGGGTATCGAAACTCTGGGCGGAGTGATGACGGTCATGATCCCGCGCAACACGACCATCCCGCACCAGAAGAAAGAGGTGTACTCGACTGCTACCGACAGTCAGCCCTCGGTCGAGATCCACGTGCTGCAGGGCGAGCGAACCCAAGCCGGCGACAACCGAACGCTCGGCAAGTTCCACCTCGACGGCATCCCGCCGGCACCCCGCGGCGTCCCGAAGATCGAAGTCACCTTCGACATCGACGCTAACGGCATCTTGTCCGTTACCGCGAAGGACACGGCAACCGGTAAGGATCAGAAGATCACCATCACAGCC
>JAUIKB010000395.1 GCA_030430975.1 Polyangia bacterium | reverse complement strand
ACAAGGTTACCCAAACCGCCACCACTGCTCTCGCAAAAGTTATTAAAAAAGGTGACACCGTTCAGTGTTGGGGAACTTCGGAGATTGTGCATTCCTCCTCCCGAATCTCTGGCAAAATTGTCCTCGAAGATTTACATAAAGACGGCGTTGATACCTCGAGAGTAAAGACGGTGAGCGATGTAAATACGGGTTATTCGACAATCCTGCTTGATCCCGATGGCGGTCGCACGGTGCTCGTGTATGACCGCGTGCAGCAGACGAAGTCCGCAGGGGCGCCGCTCATCTTGGATCCGGCGATGGTCGAGCTGTACGACCTCGTCGATAAAGTCGCGGATGCGCCGATCTCCGTGTTGCTCCTCGGAGAGACCGGCGTCGGTAAGGAAGTAGTCGCGACGTCGATCGTGACTCGTTCGGGGCGCGCGGAACAACCATTTCTCCGCGTTAACTGCGGCGCGTTCTCTGAGACACTTCTCGAGGCTGAGTTGTTCGGGAACGAAAAGGGCGCGTTCACGGGCGCCGATCGTGCCAAGCCCGGGCTATTCGAGGCGGCGCACACCGGCACGCTGTTTCTGGACGAGGTTGGCGAATTGTCGCCGGCCACCCAGGTCAAGCTCCTGCGCGTGCTCGATTCCCACGAGGTGACCCGTCTAGGCGCGACCACGCCGCGCAAGATCGATGTGCGCATCATCGCGGCGACGAATCGTGACGTTCCGGCAATGGTGGCGGCGGGCGAGTTCCGAGATGATCTGTACTTCCGCCTCAACGGTTTTACGCTGGTGATCCCACCGTTGCGGGAGCGCCGAACGGAGATCAGGCCGTTGGTCGAGCGGTTTGCACGGAGTGCAGCGCGCGGCCGCCCGGTGGAGTTCAGCGAGGCCGCACTGGCCCTCCTCGAGTCACACTCGTACCCGGGCAATATCCGCGAGCTACGCAACATTGTGGACCGCGCCGTGCTGCTTGGCGGTCCGGGTCCTCTGGGGCCCGAATTGTTGCCTTTCAAGCCTGCGCAAGCCCAGACAACAGCCAAAGGCGGGCTGAAGGCGGTCGTCGACCAGGCGGAGCGCGAGCGGATTCTGACGGTGCTCCAAGAGTGCGGAGGTAATCAGACGCGCGCCGCGAAACAACTCGGCATCTCGCGCACCACGCTGGTGGCACGTCTCGAGAAGTACGGTGTGGCGCGACCGCGCAAACGCTGACGTTGTTCAAACGTCGCGTGGGAACTGAACGAGTTGTTCAGCTTCTGAACACCCCGCCCGGGTTGCCCGGCAATTCTCGCGGATCTAGCGCATGGCACGTCGCTTGCTGATGTCGGGGCTATGGCGATGAAGCGTACAGTGTTGGGAATGATCGGGATGGCGCTCACCGGAGCGCTGTTTCTGGCGTGTGGCGGTGACGACGGCGACACGAAAAATGCGAGCGGTAGTGGCGCGTCGGGCGGATCGTCCGGTAGCGGCGCGTCAGGCGGCAGTGGCGGTGACGGTGGAGCGGCGGCCGGCGGCGCGGGGGGCACCGCGTCGGGTGGCGACGGCGGGCAGGGAGCTCAAGGGGGCGGAGGAAGCGGGGGCATGCCGGCCAACGAAGCCGACATCGTCCGAGATGAGTATGGCGTGCCGCATATCTTTGCCGCCTCGAACCGGACCGGGTTCTACGCGCTCGGGTACGCGACGGCACAGGACCGGCTGTTTCAGATGCACCACTCGCGCAGCTACGTTCGAGGTACGCTAAGCGAATACTTCGCGGTGCCGCCGGCAGCGGGCTCGGCCGGCGACGACGCTCGCGAGTTCAACGCGAAGCTGCTGAAGCACGACCGCAAGATGCGCTACGTAGGGTTCGCTCGCTACGCTGAAGCATCGTGGAACAAGCTGCCAAACGACGTGCCCGAGCTGCTTCAGGCGTACGCCGACGGCGTGAATGCTTACCTGAACTCATCCGAGTTCGTCTTGCCGCCGGCCTTCGTCGCCGCCGGCTTGACCGATGTGCCGCCCTGGACGCCGGCCGACAGCCTGCTGGCGTGGCAGCGCGTCGGGATGATCGCGGGCGCGCCGGATCTGGGAAACGAAATCCTTAAGATGAATGACTGCGCCGACGGCACGTGTACTCCGCCGACGTGCGACCGGCCGCTCGACGAAGACGCGGCGATTGTGCAAAAGCCAATTGATGGCATCTGGCCGCCGGGAGGCTCACAGCATTTGCCCGGCGGCATCTTGGGGCACTTTGCGCCGACCGAGGTGCCGGTGAAGTTCAGTCATGCGTTCGTGGTTGGCGGAAGCAACACCACTACCGGCAAGCCGGTGCTGTTCGCTGAGCCAAAGCTCGCCATCACCGCGCCCAACCCTTGGTATCAATACCACCTCAATACGCCGGAGATGGATGCGCGTGGCGTAGGCTGGGCCGGAGCGCCAGGTATGTTCATCTTCTGGAACCGGCACGTTTCGCAAACCATCACCGCCGGTGGCGGTGACGTCAGCGACCTGTTCGAACTAACCCCCGGAGGCGCGCCTGGCACGTATGAGCTCGACGGCGTCGATACGCCGTTCCAAACAGTCCAGGAGACGATCAAGGTTCGGCACGGCGCCGACGTCGTTGAGACCGTGCGCAGCACGGTGTTCGGACCGGTGGTGACAGACGTGCTCACCAAGACGCCCGACTCCGGCGGCGACTTCGCGCTTAGTTACATCGAGCACCTCGACGACACCCGCCATTCGATCGTCGCAGGTATCGAGCTGATGCGCGCGGAATCATACGCGGACTATCACGCCGCGTTGGACTACTGGAGCGTCCCGACGGTTAACGCGCTGTACGCGGGCGTCGACAAGGCCGAGCCGACCTCCAGCGGCCACATCGCCTATCATGCGCTGGCGGGGATCGCTCAGCGCGCGCCGGTGATGGTGAACGGTGAGGACCTGCGCGGACAGCACCCCGCGGACGGGTCGAAGGCCGCCAACGCTTGGGCGGGTAAGTACGACATTAACTACAACCCCCACGTGGTCGATCCCGTCGGCGACGTCATCCTCAACGGCAATAGTATCGGCGTGGGAGCCTGGTATCACGAGCAGCTCTACACCGGCATTCTTGGCACCGGCGATTCGTTCCGGAGTCTGCAGCTTCGCTACAAGCTGGGGGACCTGTTGGCGTCCGCCAAGGCGAGCCCGGCGCAGCTCCACGCGCTGCACCTCGACGCAGGCAGTGTCGCGATCGAGCTGTACCGCGATATTCTTCGGCTGCTCAGCGACCGCGGACTGTTGAAGCTGCCGACGGGCAATGCTGCTCCTTCACGGTTCGAAAAGGCGGCGCTCGCACTGGCCGTGATCGACGGCTGGCTTGCCGAGGGCGGCCAGCTCGAGCACTCGAGCAAGTACTACCGCTTGGTGTCGCGTCTACCTGGATTCATGACCGGAACCAGTCGCTACTGGGCGAACCCAGACTTCTCATGTCGGTTTCACGAGGCCGAGGGCGGCGTATCGTTCATGCTCAAGCAGTTCGACAAGGATCCATCGATCGTCGACGCGGTTGTGACCGACTTCGTCATCGACGTGGCGGAGCGCGCCTGGGACGATCTGGTGACGAAGGAGCCGGGCACGTCGAGCGATCTCTCGACGTGGACCGGTGGCGTCCCGCTCGACTACGCTGTGCGCTACCAGATCGACCTCGACTGTTTGCAGCCGGGGCACGGTTCGAAGTCGTGCTCATTCGATCCGTCCAACGATCTGAGCGTACCGATCGAGCGCAGCCACACCGCGACCATCGGCGATCCGAAGAACAGCTCGTTTCCCGCCACCGTTGACTTTGCGGCTATCGACGAGGCTAGAGCCGCGACGTTTCCGGGCAACAACGAGAATCCGGACAGCGCGCACTACGACGATCTGGTTCCCGCCCTAGTCAGCATTGCGAAAGGTGACGATGAGTTCCCGGTCACGCCGCTCGATCGCAACCTCATCGACGCGAAGTCGACGGTGACTCTCACGTACCCATAGCCGCCTAGAAGAAGTCGTGACGCACGCCGAGCGACGGGACGATCAGCCAGGTCGTTTCGCCGCTCAGCTCGTCTGCGGGAAAGCGTACGAAGCTGCCCCCCGACACGTTCGACGCGAATGCGTCGTCTTGGTCGGTGCGCCACGATGGGGTATCCAGCGCGAGCAGCACCAACGCCTGAATTCCAACGTTGAGCTGCACACGCCGGGAGACGGCGTATCCGAGGCGCAGCTCGGGGGCCAGCGCCAGCCATGCGCCGCCGACGCGCTGTCGCAGCGAGTTGTCCGAAGCTGGCGTGAGATCGACGCCCTCGACGCGTCCCGTGCGCCTAGCCTGAACGTCACCAAAGGCCATGCCGGCCCCAAGCGCTAGGGTGGCGGTTAGCTCGTCTCCGATCGTATAGCCCACCACGGCGCCCAGGTTGAGCGCGCGCAGGACGCGCTGTTCCTCCAGCTCGGTTTCCAGAGACGTATTCGCTGGCACCCTGCGACTGCGGACGGCGCGGGCGTTGCCGTCCTTGGGGATGGCGAGTGCACCCACGTCCAATCCCAGTCCAAAGCCGCTCGGGAAGCGGTATGCGAAGCGCAGCCGCCCAGCGCCGCCGACGCCCGGAGTTGAGTCGTCCAGCGGTCCTCCGAGTCCCGGTGTGATGGCAGCGCCCAGCGCGACGCCTAGCGAGAAGCGGCCGACGTCCTGGTTCCACAGCGGGTCGCTCGGATCGCGCGCGAGTCGCACCATGATCACTGTCGGCACGCTGGCCTCGACCGCGACGCGTCGGGTCCGCTTGAGATAGCCACGGTCGGCGACCTCCACCGTTCGCGTGCCGCAGCGCACCGGCCCCTGCCAAGTCCCGTCGCCCACGGCGATGCCGTCCACCAGCACTCGTGCCGTCGGCGGGATGGGGTCGACTCGGAGTTGGCACCCCAGCCGTAGGGCCTGCAGTCGCAGTGTCGTGGTGCGGTCGCGCTTGATCGCCACGGCCACGGGTTCGGTGGCGAATCCGTCGTCGCCGCGGAGCGCCACGACGTGTGAACCGAGGGAGACGAGCGCTTGCCACGGCGTTTTTCCGACCACGATGCCGTCGACGAGTACGCTAAGTGTTCGCCCGCTGGCCTCGCTTACTTTCAGGCGCCCGCTCTTTGCCAGCGCTGGCAGTTCGACCTCGATCGTGATCTGTTCCGCGCTTTCCAGCTCGAACGTCGACTCGTGGGTTCGACGCCCGGGCTTGTGAACCTTGAGCGAATGAGCGCCGACGGTGACCCGAACGGCGCCGCTCAGCGGCGTCAGGCCACGCACGCGGCCGTCGATAACGACCGTCGCGCCTGGTTCGGAGGCGCGCACCACGACGCCACCCACGCGCTTGGCGAGCTGGCGAATTTCGCGATCGACGCGCGCTCGATCATCGGCGCTCAGGTCGGGGTATTCGCGCAACAGAGACTCAAATACGTCCAGCGCCTCGTCGCTGCGTCCGATCCGACTCAGCGCGATCGCCAGGTTGCGAGTGTTTCCCTTGGACGGAAGCAGTGACCGGGACGCTCCGTATGCCGCCACCGCTCGTTCGAACTGCTGGTTTCGGAATAACCGATTGCCGTGCTTGAAGTGAGCGAGCGCCTGGGCGCGCTTGGCGTCCGCCGGTTCCGCGCCGGCAGCGTTGGGCCAGGCGCTGGCGAACAGCACTATGAGCAACAGCAAAGCAGCCAGCAGCTGCGGGCGGCGCACTGAACTAGGAACGCGGTCAGCCGATGCCATTAGTCAAACTGACCGGTGATATCCAGGTTGCCGCCGCGTTTCTTCCCGGGACGGCGCTTGAGCGTCGGCGGGCGTGTCCCGGCACGGGACGAGGGGCGGGGAGGCGCTGCAGACGGCGCCTGGCCTGAGCGGACGAGCCGCGCCGGCGGGGCGAGACTGGGTTGGGGTGCGG
>JAUIKB010000394.1 GCA_030430975.1 Polyangia bacterium | reverse complement strand
CGTGTCGGCGATCCTGGCGACCACCGAAGACAAGCTGGTGTTGGATTTCGTGCATCTCTGGGTTCAGGATCCGACGCAGCTCGTGCTGCAGCGCTACTCGACCGAGGGCAGCGAGCTCGGCGTGAGCGACGGAAAGCTTCAGATGATCGCAGGCGATTCGTTTGTCCTGGCGGTCGAAGCGCTCGCCGACACGCAGCGACTGCTGGGCATCGACAGCGCGAAGTGGAGCATCGACGGAGACGCGGTGAGCCTGTTGGACGAAGGACAGACCGGGCAGCGCCGAATCGTCGCCCGCCAGCCAGGTAACGCCGAGCTGAAGGTGAGCGCGTTCAAGCTGGAAACGGCGCTCGAGGTGGAGGTGCTGCTGTGATCTCCAAACCGCGAATCGCGCTAGGTGCGTTGCTGGTTTCGGCCACGTGTGCGTGCAATGGGCCGCGTTTTGAAATGGTGACTGTGCCCCCGCCGACCAAGACCGCGAGCCTGGACCAAGACGCTGAAACGATCCGTCTTTCGAAGGGCACGGCGGTCGGCATCGAGTGCAACGCTTTCAACGGCAAGCCGTGCGAAGGGGCGTCGGTAAAAGTAGACGGAGCTGAGTTGGTCGACACCTATCGCGCCTATACGGACGTGGTTGCGAGCACGAACTACCGCGGTGCCGATACCCAGGGCGGTAACGATAATCGCGTCGTGTTCGTGTTGGTTGGACGCAAACAGGGCAACAGCCGCATCACGTTCAGCACCAGCGACGGCGACCAGTCGTTCGATGTAGAAGTCACGCGCTAGTCGATCGACGAATCGGTTAGGCTCGCGCCATGGCGGGTCGTAGCGGGTCGGTGTGGTTGGGCCGCCCGACGTCCTCGCTGCGTTACATCGTGTATTGCAGGATGTTTGCGCTGGCGTCGTTTATCCGGCTGACGCTGCCCGACGCCACCAGCGATCGCTGGCTGCCGTACTGGCTCATGCACGCCGCGGGGGCGGTGCTTGTCGGCGTCAACGGCAGCCTACTCGGCTGGTGTCTGTGCGCGCTCGGCACAGGATTGCCTCTGCTCTTTGCTTCCGATCAGCTCACCCAGTCGGCGTTCCTGTTTCTCTGCGCACTGAGCGCGGCGTTCTGCGTTGCGGCGGCGCGCCGCGGGGAGCGCCATGCTGCTGAGGGGCTGCCGTACGTGGTTCGCCGGCTGACCGTGATGACGTACGCCATCGCCGGCTTTCACAAACTAAACCGAGATTTTCTCGACCCAACGGTGAGCTGCGCATCCGGAGGCCTACGGATCCTGGCCGAGAACTGGCGGCTGCCGCTGATCGATCGGATGTCTAACTGGGCGGGATTCCCTCTGCTGTTCGTTTGCGCTGAGCTTGGCTTGGTGGTGCTGTGGCTGGTGCGACCCGGCTTCGGTCTGGTGCTCGCGCTCCTCGTCCATCTGCCGCTGACGATCATCTTCGCACCGGCGTTCGCTTTCACGATGGCGACCGGCTGGGTGATGCTGTTGACGGACGCCGATCTGCGGCATCTCGGGCGCACTCTGCGCAAACACCGGGTCGCCATCGCGAGCGTCGGGCTCGCGCTCGCCGCCTTGAGTATCAGTCGCTACGGCGCGGAGCGATGGCGACTGGAGGCGGACTGGATCGTTAAGGAAGCGGTGCTCTGGGTGGCGCTGGTAGCCGTCGTGGCAGCATGGAGCGTGCCCCGTGCCTCGGGCGTGTTCGAGTGGCGCGGTGCTTGGCGCGAAGCGGCCGGGCGCGGCATCAAGGGCTGGACGGTTGCGGCGTGCGGCGTCTGGCTCCTAAACGGAGTGACCCCGTATCTGGGGCTTCAGTTTCAGCACGCTGGGGCGATGCTTAGCAATCTTCGGATCGACTCGGGGTGTTGGAACAGCCTGGTCGTCCCAGAGGCTGTGCGGCGCCGCGATCCATACGTGCGCCTGGAATCCGTCGACTACCCCGACCCCGAGCGCCGCGCCGCGATCGCCGCTCGGCTTTGGAATCCGAACGCGCTGTGGCACGCGCGGCGAGCCTATTGTCGCGAGCGCGGGGGCGTGCAGCCAGCGTTGGTCGTATCGGGCTCGTACGCCGGTCGACGGTTTTCGGTCGTGGACCTGTGTCGGCGTTGGCCGCTGCCACCGGTTAGGCTGCCCGGCTATCGCGGCTTCCAGGTGAACCTGCAGCGCCAGTGCCCTCAGGCCTGTGTCCACTGAGCTGCGTCAACCAATCATGGCGATGGTGGGTCGAGATTGGGATCGGCGAAGCTGCGCTTGTCTGGCGGCGGTTTCGAGGACCCGGTTGGTGGTGCAGCAGGCGCGTTCTGGAGGAAGTCGATCGTCGCGCGAATGTCTTCGATGCGTTCTTGGGCCCGCTTCACGGCAGCCGCGTACTCGGGTTGGTCGCGCGCTTTCTGCACGAACGTCCGGTACTGCGCCGCCGCGAGCTTGAGCGCGGCGATCTGCTCATCGCCGCTGGTGGTTTCGGTTTCCTCGGGCTCAGCGGGGTAGGCGAGCTTGCGCTCCGACGACTCCGTTTTTTGACTCTGACTGCGAGCAGAGCTGGATGCGTCGCCAGCGGTGCCCGAACGCGGAGGGTTTCCGGCGCAACCGACGCCAAGCAAGAGTGCGGCGATAACCGCCGGGTATTGAGAACGACGTTGCATGAGGTTCCTTTCGCGTAGTCGCGACAGCGTGTGAAACCCCGCGCGGATGCGCGCATTGGGTACCGCGACGAAAATCGACGGTCAGCGAAAGCGCTACGGTGCGTTCGGGACGGGCAGCCCGGTCGGGAACTTCAGGCCGTCCGGTAGTTGTGGGAGTCCGCCCGGAATGTCAGGCAGCTTCTTAGCCAGGTCCGGCAGCGACTTGAGGTCGGGAAGTTCTCCGAGCGTCAGCCCAGGCACTTTCAATCCACAGCCGATGCCCAGTTTGTGCCCGATCGCCGCGTCGGACAGATTGCGTGAATCCGCCGTGACCGTGACGGTGACGCCGACGCCGCCTTTCACGGTGTTGGTTGCCAGTTGGCCGAGCAACTTGCCCGCCAATCCGGGGAACTGAGCGTTGGCCGCCGAGCGCGCGATGTCGGCGCACGCCAGGCTACCTGACAGTTTTGCGGTCAGCGTTCCGGCGTCGTCGAAACGCTGCACGGCGCCGGACCCCTTGAGCTTGAAGGGGCCGAGCGTCACGGTCAGTTTGGTCATTGCGACGTTCCGCAGCGCCGCGTCGATCGACACGTCGGACGTGACGACTGTGTCTTTTCCGAGGGCCAAGCCGGGCACCGAGGCCGGAAGTTTCGGAGAGTAGTCATGCAGCGTTAGCTTTACGGTGCCCTCGGTCGGGCCCGCCCCGGGCGCTTTGGGGAGCGTCAGCTTCGCGTCCAAGCTGACGTCGACACCTTTTGGGAGCTTGTCGAGGTGCAGCGGGGCGGCGAGGCGTGCCGCCGGTGTGCGCTTCAGTTGGACGCGTGCCTTAGGGGCGGCCGGATCGGGTGTGAACGTCACCTTCAGCGGCGCGCGGCTCGGCTGTAGGTGACCCAGACCGAACTCGATCACGTCGTCTTGGACGGACCAGCCCGCGTCCATCTGAGACACGGCCACTCCGCCCAACTTGACCTCGGAGGCGCGAAATCGCGCGCCGTCCTTCGTCGGGCGAAGTTCGCCGCCGGTGAGCGCAAACCAGGGCTCGCTTTGATCGTCGCGCGTGAACGTCACGTCTATCTTCGACCCGGTGATCGACCGCCGGAAGCCTTTCGGGTGGCGCTTCATCCAGTCGGCGATGTCGGCAGCGGTTTCGCTGGACTTGCCGTCAAGGCGCACGGATAGCCCGGTCGCGGTAAATGCGTCGGGCTCAAAGCCGTCCAGGCTGAAGCCCAGACGCTCGACGTGCAGCGACAGGTGGCGAACACGTTCTAGCTTCAGCTCGACCTGGTGCAACTGGATGCGGGAGAGGCTGACTTCTAAGTCACCGATCGAAAGCTCAATGCCGCGCTTGGCTGCGCCCTCGATCGCGAGTTTGCGCACCAGCGGCTTGATCGCCAGCAAGCCGACGATGGTGACGATGACGAACGTGCTCGCGAGTAGCACCAGCGGTAGTAACCAGCGGCGCTTGCGCTTAGGCGCCGCGACGGGTTTGACGGTCGCGGACTCAGCGTTTGGCATCGGCGCAGCAGCGAACCCCGGTCGAGTAGTCTTGATATCCAGGCACGTGAGCGGAGACTTTAGCCTCACAGCCGTTCTTCGTCGAACGCGCATAGAAGCCTCCGACAAACGTGCCTTTCGGGTCATCGATCCATTCGTCGAGGTTGCCGACCATGTCGTAGATGGCGTCGTCCCCCCAACGGCTAGCGCACGTCTTAGTAGTTCCGGTCTTGCGCAGCAGCGGTCCGCGGCTCGACCGAACTCGGTTCATGCGTGGGTCGAGCATGCCGACGCTGGCATTGCCATACAGGGCGTTACCTGGGTGGCGTTCGCGAAATACGTTGCACTGACCTTGCTTGTAGTCGTCGCCGTAGGGGTGCTTCGTTTTGCCCTCGCCTTTGCACGCGAGCGTCCATTCGGCGTGAGCGCATAGCCGCTTGCCCACCGCCTCGCAGCTTCGCTTGGCGACATGGTAATTGACGTAGGCGTTGGGGGTGACGCCGGCCTTGGCGATGGCCTGCGGCTGCAGGCCGCCCTTGTACTGAAAGCCCGGAAGCGCCGGGAACGGCATCGAGCTGGCCTGACCCGACTTGCCGGCGTCCAGAAGATCCGCGGATTCCTTCTTGCGCGCCTTGACGTACCAACCGTAGTTCTTGCGCACGGGGTAGTACGGCGACAGCTTCTTGCCGGTCGGCTTATCGACCAGGTGTGCCTCGTAGCGATCCACGCACAGCTTTTCGGGCACTAGGACCATGTCTGAGGGGCAAGTCCACGGTTTGGGGGGCGGCGGGGCGCTGCGCACGGCCGCGACCGAAGCGGACACTGCAGGAGCGGCGCTCGCCGAGCTGGCGGTCGGCGTCGGCTTGTCCTGCTGGCAGCCGGTTGTCCCGATCACGGCCAGCACCAGCGCGGTCGCGCAACTGCAGGTGGGCTCGCCGGCTTGTCGCACGTCGGGACGGATGATACGCGCCAGGCGTGTCGAAATCGACGTATCTGACGCGACCAGGCGCACAGAAGATCGCTGACGAACTCAACGATCTGATGACGCGGCAGCGGCCTCAAATCGTGCAAGAAGTCGCCGACGCCGCGGCGCAGGGCGACCGCTCGGAAAACGCCGAGTACATTTACGGCAAGAAAAAGCTGCGTGAGATCGACCGGCGGGTGCGGTTTCTCCAGAAGCGGCTGGATTCAGCGGTGATCGTCGAAGGCAGCCAGGAGCGCGATGCAGTTTACTTCGGCGCGACGGTCGAGGTCGAGGATGAAGACGGGGAGCGCAAGTCGTACATGCTGGTGGGGCCGGACGAGGCGGATCTGGAGCGGCGCCGCATCAGCTTCAAGTCGCCGCTCGGCCGCGCGCTGATGAAACGCAAGGTGGGCGACGTCGTGGAAGTGCGACGCCCGGCAGGTGAGGTGGAGCTGGAAATCATCAGCATCCATTACGATGAGCTGGCGGAGTAGCGCGTCCGACAGATCAGACGGGCTCATGAGGCGGTAACGCGTCGTACTCGGCGTACCAAGCGTCGAGATCGATGCCCGGACGGGGGCGATCGATCCAGCGGTGTAGACCGTCGATGAGATCGTACTCGCGCCAGCTTGGATGGCCCTTCACGATGGTGGTCTGCCTGCGCGGTTTGGCCAGGCGTCGATGCGCGGATTGGGTGCGGCGCCGGAGCCACGTCTCGGTGAAGTGTAGCGAGCGGGTCAGGCTCTTGAACTGGTCGATCGCGGCGAGTTGGGAGTCATCGACACCTCGCATGATCCCAACGCCGAATCGGTC
>JAUIKB010000393.1 GCA_030430975.1 Polyangia bacterium | reverse complement strand
AGTTTCGCGTGCTCCACTGCAGGGGCGGCAGCCACGCAATCCCACGGTATCCGTAGCTTCCCGAAACGAAGCTGCGGTGCTTGGGTGCGCGTTCGACCGACGGTTTCACAAACGTGTCGAGCAAACGTGACTGGCTCCATGCCGGCAAGCGGTAAGCAGACCGCGGGGCAGCCGGCCTGCGCCGGGTTCGGGTCCGGGTCGCGTGTGCGATGGGCGGCGCGCCCCACGTCAGGAACGACGTGGAGCGGATCTGATCTGCGCTGGTCCACCACATTCCAAGGGTCCCGTTCACCGGCGCGGCGCTGGCCGTGGCCGGAGCGCGGGCGGGTCCGGCGTGCGCCGGGCCGGCTAGCAATCCCAACACCGCGGTGGCGGTCGCTGCGACGCTGTGCGGGCGACTCATAGCAGGAGGTCCGCGACCATCGCTGGCCGACTACGTCGAACTCGATCCGGCTTGGAGACGCTCGTAGTCTTGAATGCCGAGCCTTAGCACGTACAAGAAGAACGTAAATGCGTCCTTGGTGTACGCGTCGTCACCCTCCAAGTAGTTAGCGACGTTCAACCCATTGATCACTGCGAGCACCAGAGCTGCTTGAGCCTTGATCGGCGGGAACTTCTCAGGGGTGGTCCCGAGAATGCCGGCGATCTCACCCTCGATGAAAACGCGGGCGTCCTTCTGGAGAGCTGCCGCCCGTCGGCGGAGCTCCTCGTCGCGTCTGGCGGCCGACCACACTTCGATGTTCAGCCGTATCGTGGTCGTGTTGTCCTGCATCGTCTCCCACAGCGACGTCAGGGCGTTGACGGCTTGCTGCTGACGATCGTCGGTTTCGCCAACCCGGACCGCCGCCCGCACGCGCTCCAAGTACTTGTTGTACGTGAAGCTCTGCACCTCGTGGATCAGCGCCGCCTTGCTAGCAAAGTAGTAGTGGACGATGCTTTTTCGCAGGCCGAGTTCGCGACCGATCTCCGCCAGCGTCGTCGCGCTGAATCCCTTGTCGGCGAAGCACTTGGCCGCCGCCGCTAAGATCGCCGCGACGCGTGGATTGTCCCAGTCGACTGTCCGCGCGGGTTGATCGTCTTCGTTGGTTGTTTCGTCGGGCGTGGGGCCATCCGCTGCCATTCAGAGCTCCTGCCGCCTTGGCCGGGACATCACGACCCTGTGAGTGCTTCCCGTCCGGCGAAGGCGACGTTATCCTTATCGATTTCGATCCGTCAAGCTGGCTCGGCGCCCGAGTGTCGTTACTGACTGAATAGCCGCTTCAAACACGAGCGAAATTCCTGCGCCGGTGCGATCAAATGTCGCGCTTCTACGTCGACGCCGGGCAAAGCTGCTGCCTTGCGTGCGGCTATGGCGGCGTAGGCGTCGTCGACGGGCATGCCGCGTCGGCAGAACATCGCCGCGATGATGCTGACGCTGCGGCTCATGCCGGCGGCGCAGTGAACCAGCACGTTGCCGTCGCGAATCCGCCGGTCGATGAATGGCAGAGCGACGCTGACAGCCTGTTCGAACTCGCGCTCGCCGCTGCCCCCGTCGTGTATCGGCGTGGCTAACCACTCGGTTTCGTCCGCTACCGGACCATCGAGCGGTTCGTCTGGAAATAGCGGCATCGGACATAGCGACAGCACGCCCGCGAAGGGGGCCAAGTCACCGCTCGGCGCGACCGGGTGACGCACGCCGCCGAGCGCGGCGTAGCCCGACCTGTAGTCGCCGAGGAACAGCCGATCCTCAATGCACCACACGGGACGTTGCCGGCCTACTTCTTGGCGGGCGGTGCCTTTTTCCCGGGCGGCTGCTTGGCCGCGGGGGTGGCAGACGGCGCTGTGGCGCTGCTGGCGGGCGGCGTGCCGGAAGGTGCCGGCGCGGCGTCGGGCTTGGGTGCGCCAGCGTCTCCGCCCCCGTCGTCGTCGTCGTCGTCATCATCGTCGTCGTCGTCGTCGTCCTCGTACGGCTCTTCGGCCTCGGGCATCGGCGCCGCGACCGGTGCCACGTCGGGCACGCTGGCTGGGTTGCTGCCGCAGCCAGCCAGTAGCAACGCAATCAAGGAATACGCAAACGCCTTCGTCGACATGGGCGCAGGCTAGTGCCCATGCCGGATACTGTCGATGTTTTTCCAGGCGCGCAGCGGGCGGATGTCATTCGTCGCGGCGCCAGAAGGGCATTCCCGCGGTTTCCGTCCAACCGGCCTTGCCGTACTTGCCGGGTTTGCGCTTGGTCTTCATCTCGTCGATCCCCGGGCCCTGAGTGGCGATCAGCAACTCGTCGGCGAGGTATTCTGGGTGACCGTCATCGCGGGCGCGCACCTTGTCTCGGGGCATGTCTCCGGTGCCGGTGCGCACGATCTGAGCCGTCGGTGGATAGGTGTCGCGGAAGCGCTCGCGGATCGCGTGATTGCCCTCGCGGATGATCCGATAACGCCGGACGCGAAATCCCGGTACTCCGCGTTGGGCGAGCACACGCATACCGTCGGGCAGCGTCTTGTCAGGGCGTTCGACCTCTTGGTACGGCGTGGCCGCCAAGATCCGTCGGATCAAGGTTACGGTCTTGGTGCGGTCGGGGCCGAGGATCTGAGCCACAACTCGGCCGCTTTTGACGGTCTCGTGGAGCACGACGGGGAACTTGTAGTTATTTCTAATGCGAAAATTGATGGTGGGGTACACCACGGTCGCGTCAAGACCCATCTTGATGTACGAGCTCGGTCGGGTGTGAGGATAGCGCTCGACGATGTCGAGGCCGGCAAAGAACGCGGCCCCGTGGAGCGTTCCGGAAACCTGACACGTTCCCCCGCCGATCCCGTCGACGAGTTCACCTTCGGCGATAACGGTCGCCACCTTGTAGCCGTTGGCTTCATCTCGAGGTCCGACGACGTCGTTGAAGTCAAAGGTCTGACCCGGCATCAGGACATAGCCGTCGAACTTGGATGCCGCCAAACGAAGGTTGTAGGTGCGCGCCTTGGCTCGATTGCTGCGGTCGTACGGCGTATCGAATTCGCCCAGCACTTGCTCGAAGGTGATGCCCTTGAGCTGCGCGGCCGTCCGCTCCGGTGTGACGGTTTCGAACGCGACCGCCGCGGTCGACGCTCCCGCGGTCAACGCGCGCTGAATGTTTTCAACGCTGGCGTCCACGTCCAGAAGCCGGCCGATGACCTCGGGCACGATCTGTCGTTTCTCAAGGTTGAGTCGTGCATCCGACGGATGTCGGTCGAGCTCGTCCTTGAGCCGAAGCAGGACGGGCAGAACGCTCTCGGCATCGAGCGTTAGCGGGACCGGAAGCTTGATCGCTCCACGCTTGGCTTGGTTCGCGCCGGCATGACCGCGCCGATGTCCCCGGCGCAGTGGACTGGTGCGATCCTTGGCGTCACGGACCAACTGGGCAAGCCGAACGCGATCGATCTCGACTCCGACGCGCCCCGGCTGGAGCCGGTGAGCGCGCCCGTCAGGCAGGCTCAGCGTCAGCGGTTTACCAGCGTACCCGCGCACCCGCTCGAGCGCTCGCTGGGCGGCGCGATCGTCGAGCGGCAGCGGCTTGCCCAGCAGCTGGACGGCGGGCGGCGCCTCGTCCTTGTCGTCCACCGGCGCCCGTGGAACGAGCAGGTAGCCGATCGCTAGCCCGGCGGCGCTGGCGACCCCCAACATGTAAAATCCGCGTTTCAGTTCCACCTACGATGCTCGCGTTCGGTGCTGTATGAACCCGCGAGCGGACTGTCAAGCCGGGCGGACCTTGCTATATGGGTTTCGTGCACGCCGAACTCCCCCAAGAGGTGGTCGAAAAGCTGGCTTCGCTGCCGGCAAACCCGGGGTGCTATCTGTTTTCGGACGCCGACGGCGAGACGCTCTACGTGGGCAAAGCCAAGAGTCTGCGGTCGCGAGTGCGCAGCTACTTCCAGGCCGGCGGCACTGACGACCGAGCGTTTATTCCCATGCTGCGTCGGCTCGTCGCGGGTCTCGAGACGCTGGTAACCGCGACGGAGAAAGAAGCGGCAATTCTCGAGAACAGTCTGATCAAGGAACGCAAGCCGCGGTTCAACGTTAAGCTGCGCGACGACAAGGAGTACTTAAACATTCGCCTGGACACGGCCCGCGCCTGGCCGCGCCTTGAATTGGTGCGCAAGCAAAAGTCCGACGGCGCGCGCTACTTCGGTCCGTATCATTCCGCGACGGCGGCACGCCGAACGCTACACCTGGTGGAAAAACACTTCCAGCTACGTACGTGCACCGATCACCAACTCAAGACGCGCAAGCGGCCATGTCTTCAGTACCAGATCAAGCGATGTCCGGGGCCCTGCGTGTTCGATGTGGATGAAGACGTTTACGCTAAGAACGTCAGCGCGGTGGCGCTGTTCATGGACGGCCGCCACGATCAGCTGACCGAAGCTCTGACAGAGCGAATGCAGCGCGCCAGTAGCGAGCTCGAGTTCGAGCTCGCGGCGACGTATCGGAATCAGCTCGCGGCCGTCGAGTCCATTAGACAGCAGCAGCGCGTAGTCGCCGTCACCGATCGCGACCAAGACGTCGTCGGGCTGTATCGAGAGGGCGATCTCGTCGAAGTGGCGGTGCTGTATGTGCGTCGGGGCCGAGTCATCGAGGCCAGCACGTTTTCGCACGTGCGCTCCGAAGCGCCTAACGAAGAGGTTGTTGCGGCATTCCTGCGCGAGCACTACTCGGGGGCCGCGCTGATCCCGGATGAGGTCATTCTGCCGGTGCTGCCCGATGGGGCTGACGGCGTGGCCGACTGGCTTACGGAGCGCCGTCGCGAGCGGTCCGCACGCGCCCGCAAGTGTCAGCTGCTAGCGCCTTCGCGCGGCGCGCGTCGGAGGCTGCTCGAACTCGCGTCCGAGAACGCGACGCACGGCTTCGCAGAGAAGCGCCGCAAGACCGAAGATGTGGAGGGCCGCCTGGTCAAGCTGCAGCGCAGGTTGCGACTGCCGTCCGTCCCGCGGCGGATCGAGTGCTGCGATATTTCCCACATGGCGGGCAGCGACACGGTCGGCGCCGTCGTCGCGCTGAGGGACGGCGTTACCGACAAGCGCCGCTACCGCACTTATACGGTTCGTTCCGTAGCTGACGGTGACGACTACGGAGCGATGTCGGAGGTCCTGTCACGGCGATTCGCGCGGGGCCGGGCGGCCGAGTCGGGTGACGACTGGGAGCTGCCCGACCTGTTCGTCGTCGATGGCGGGCGTGGCCAGCTAGCCGTCGCGCGTACGGCTGCCGCCGATCTGGGCCTACACGAGCTTCGGATCGTCGGCCTAGCCAAGGAGCGCGAGACGGCGCGTGGCGACAAGGTGGTCGACCGCGTGTACCTGCCCGGCCAAAAGAACCCGATCTCCCTGCGCCCCAACAGCCCAGAGCTGTATCTGCTCGGACTCGCGCGGGACGAGGCGCATCGATTCGCCAATCGCGCCCGCAAGGCACGGGGCAAAAAGCGCCAGATGACCTCGGAGCTCGAGACGATTCCGGGCATTGGTAAAAAGACGCGGTCGGCCCTGTTGAAGGCCCTGGGCTCGCTGGCCGGGGTCAAGGTGGCATCGGACGACGCGATCTTGGCGGTGCCGGGTGTTTCGAGGCGTCAGCTGACGGCGATTCGGGACCATTTTCGGGACTGAGTCACGCGCGAGACTGCGCCGTGCGGCGCTCCTCTGTCCGCGCGCTGGAGCAACACGGGTGGCGGCGGGGTAGCGAGTGCCAACGACGTTGGCGGTGATAAGCGCAGAGCAGCGCGTTTTGTCGCTGCGGAGCATGGATCGCCGCTTGCATCCATTCGCTTGCACGCCCCATCTCGAAGCTCGATTTGCCTAACGATTACGCTGTGAACCCTCGTTGACAACACCCTCGTTTGGCACCTAGGCTGGCGCCAGCGATCCGGCTTGCGCCGCCGCCTCCCTTACCGAATCCAGCCCTACCGAA
>JAUIKB010000392.1 GCA_030430975.1 Polyangia bacterium | reverse complement strand
CGGACACCGGCATCGTTCCCGACGCCGGCCCTGGCTGGGAGTACTATCTGGACAACTTGGTCGCAGCGCGATCGGGCGAGCCACTGCCGAAATTCGACGAGTACTATCCGTCTCAGAAGGCGTACTACGCCGATTTACTCGCGCGGCTCGGCGACTAAACCTCGTCCACCATACGGCGTCGGGAAGATTACGAAACCACGCAACCGCACCCACCGGACTGTGCCGAACGGCGCCGTGCTTACCCCGGTGTTACAATCGGAGCGCGATGAGCCAAGCCACCCAGCCTCTTCATTTCCCAACCAGCGAAGAGATGCCTGAATCGGAGTGGCACGCCGTTGGCCGCTCAGCGCTGTTCTGGCTGCTGCGGGATCGCCTGGTCGACCGGCACGTCGGCACCGACCAGTTCTTTTACTGGGTGCCGACGGATCCGAAGCAGGCCCTCGCGCCCGACGTCTACGTGTGTGAACACCGGCAGCCAGATTTGGTGAAGAGCTGGAAGACGTGGGAGCGTGGCACGCCGCTGGTCGCCATCGAATTGGTCAGCGATTTCGATCGGCGCATCGCGCCGTGGAACGTGAAAATCCAACGCTACGCCGAAATGGGTGTGCAGGAGCTGGTACGGTTTGACGACGCCGGCTCGATTCGCTGTTGGCACCGCCTGAACGACGAGCTCACGGAAGTCGCGACCCGCTACAGCGCGCTGATCGAAGGAACTTGGTGTACGAAGGAAGCTCTGCCGTGGGTCCGGGACGACTCTGGGCAGCTTTGGCCCACGCCGGAGGAACGCGCACGCGCCGAAATGGAGCGCGCGCACGCTGAAATGGAGCGTGCACACGCAGAAACCAAACGCGCGCAGACCGAACGGGACCGCGCCCTCGCCGACAGCGCCGAGCTGCGCGCGGAGTACGAAGCCGCGCTCGAGCGGATCCGCGTGCTGGAATCGAAGCGGTAACCGCTCCGCACCGCGAAGGGCACCCACCCAGCTCAGGCGGCGCAGCCGGCAGCCAAAACCCGCGTGAATCCAGGTGAATCCATTCGTTCACACGGTCGCGACTGTGAGGTCATAGCCAGACCGGCAAAGCGTTGCCAATTCGGAGAGTTGCGACAGCCGCGTGGTATCGTCCGAAGTCTATGCCGCTAGCGCCTGGCGATATCCTTGCTGGCAAGTTCCATGTCGAGCGCATTCTCGGAGAGGGTGGGATGGGCGTGGTTCTGTGCGCGCGGGACGCGTCGCTCGATCGGCTGTGCGCTATCAAGGTGATGCACCAGGAGCTCACCGCTCAGCCGGCGCTGGTTGAACGGTTCCTGCGCGAGGCTCGGGCAGCGGCTAAACTCAAGAGCCGGCACGCCGCTCGCATCTATGAGGTCTCTACGCTTGAGGACGGGACCCCCTACATCGTGATGGAGTACTTGCAGGGCCGAGATTTGGCCCAAACGCTGACGGAGCGCGGCGCGCTGGCGCCGTCCACGGCGGTGAATCATCTGCTCGAAGCCTGTGAGGCGGTCGCCGAAGCACACGGCCTGGGTATCGTTCATCGCGACCTAAAGCCCGCCAACCTGTTTCTCGAGGAGGCTGAAGACGGACCGCCGGTGCTCAAAGTACTCGATTTCGGCATCGCCAAAGTCGGCGCCCCCCGCGACGACGGCTCGGCGCTCACCGACCCACAGTCCGCGCTCGGCACGCCTGAATACATGTCCCCCGAGCAGCTCCAGGATCCAGGAGCAGTGGATCAGCGCGCCGACGTGTGGGCGCTGGGCGTGGTGCTGTATGAACTCGTCAGCGGACGGCGCCCGTTCACCGGCCAGAACTTCACGCACGTCGCCGTGCAGGTGATGACCGGCTCCCCACCCGACCTGAAGGCCCTTTGCGATGGGCTCGATTCTGATCTTCACGCGATCATCGAGCGCTGTTTGCAAAAGGGCGCAGCCGATCGCTTCAGTGATGTGCAAGAGCTGGCCCAAGCACTCAGGCGCGTCAGCGTCTCGTCTCAGGCTTCGGTCAAGCAAGCCGGGTTCGCGTTCGGAGCGACTCATCCCGCGACACCCATCGACCCCTCGGTACGCGCCATCGCGGCCCGCAGCGTCAAGCCGGCCGCCGGCGGCACGCTGCCGGAGGGGGTGCCACAAAAGGGCTCCGTCGAGGTCCCGAAACTCGCGGTGTTCGCCCTGCTCGGCGTGGCCGGACTGATCGCTGGCTTCTACGTTGTGCGAGCGCTGACCGGTAACACCGATCCGGCGTCGCAACCGTCAGCCGTGGACGACACGCCGCGCACGGCGGCGACATCCAGCGGTCCGATCGTCACACCGATTCCGGCCGGAACCACCGACACGACCGCCTCGGCCGCAACGCCAGACGCGGCGCCGAGCGTATCTGCCGCTCCAAAGCCGGTTACAAAGAAGAAAATACTGACGACCAAACCCGCGAAGACGGCCAAACCGCCGCCCGCGACCCAATGCTGGGACAGCGTGGCACTGCTCAAGTGCCGCTGTGGCAGCTCACCGACCTGCAAGCCCCAATGAATCCCATGCGACTTACCATTGTCTTGTCCGCGACGGCAGCCGCCGTCTGCTTAGTCCAGCCAGCGGCAGCCGCCACATGTCCGGCCTCACAGGTTCGTCCCGCCCAAGACGACGACGTGGTCAGCTGGTTCGCGGAGGGACGCCAGCACATGAATCGCGGCGAGTACAAGCAGGCCAGCGCCTACTTCGAGCGCGCCGTCAAACGCGCACCGTGCGTCCCAACGCTGATCATTGCATTGGCGAAATCACTGCGGGCTCAGAAGCGCTTGATCGAGGCGCTACAGCAGTACGACAGCATCCGCGGGATGAAGCTGCTGCCCGCCGACAAGAAGTCGCAAATTCCCAAGATGATCGAAGACGGCTGGCGCAAAGCCATAAGCGATGCGGGCATCGAGGCAGCCGAGGTCGAGCAGGTCATCCCCTCCTTCACACTTAAGCTCACCGAGGCGGGCGCCGCCAACATCAGCGTCACCGTCGACGGTCGAGCCCTCTCCGGCGCTGAGCGCAAGAAGCCGATTCGCGTCAATCCCGGACAAAGCGTCGAGGTGATCGCGAGCGCGCCCGGCTTCGCGGAGGACCGCAAGACGTTCACGCTCGAGACTGGGCAAAAACGCGTCGTGAAACTCGCGCTGTCAGCCAGCGATTGGCTCGATCCAAGGAACCAACAGGAAGCCGAACGCGCTCTGTACAACGCCGGGATGGAGCACGTCAGCCAACGTCGCTGGGAACAGGCTACGGACAGCTTCGACAAGGCTGCCGCCATCGCAAACGGAGCTCAGCACCTGGCGAACGCTGCGCGCGCGGCGGTCTTGGCAGAGCGCTTTGCTCGCGCCCGGCACCTGGTGCTGCGCGCGCAAGCGGTGCAGGCGTCTCCGCCGTGGCTAGTACAGAGGCTCTCCGCACAGCACGCTCAGGTCAAGCGCCGACTCGGCAAATTCTCTGTGGAAGTCGATCGCGCCGGCGAGCTGTCGGTCGACGGACAGGCGATGCAGCTGGTCGACATGGGCGAGGGAATGGAACTGGTCCCGGCCGCGGCTGCCAAGAAACTCGACAGCGGAACGTACACCCTGTGGCTCGAGGCAGGCACCCACCGCTTCGAGCTGCGCACGCCGAAGGGCATACAATCGGCTGAGCACAGCCTCGCCGCGGAAGAGTCGCGGACGGTGGGTCTCGATGAGTCCAGCGGCGGTGCGCCTTCCTGGGTCGCGCCAGTGAGCTACGTCACTCTCGCCGCCGGTGCGGTCGGTACGTTCGTCGGCGTATTCTTCGGCTTGGAGGCACAACAGATCCGCGACGACGCCGAGGCCGACGGCGCGCTGTGTCCGCAGCGCCAGTGCTCGAGCGACGGCTTGAAAGAGATCGACCGCGCGAAAGAGAAAGCCGGGTTGTCGACCATTGGCTTTGCCATCGGTGTACCGCTCCTAGCGGTCGGGGCGAGCCTGTTTTTCTGGGAACGCTCGTCGCGCCCCAAGGACCGACCGCCGACTCGAGCATGGCTCGCGCCGACCTTCGGGCGGTCGTCCGGCGGTGTTTCGGTGGGAGGGACGTTCTGATGCACGGCAAACGATGGCTCCAGCGAACTGCCTGGGTGCTAGCGGTGGGATCGCTGGCGGCGCTAGGCGGGTGTGAGTCACTCCTCGAACTGAATGACTTCGAGCCGGCACCGGCCGGAGGCGCAGGCGGGGGCGCAGGCGTCGGTGGTGTCGGCGGCGTCGGTGGGGTCAGCGGCGGCGGCGTCGGTGGGACCAGCGGCAGCGGCGGCTCGGCAGGGTATGCGGGCGAGTGTGGCGAACCGAAAGACTGCCCATCCCCCGTCACTCCGTGCCGCGTGGCGCACTGTGACCTCGAGACCGGCGTGGGAGAGTGTGGCGAACAGCTGGCCGACGTGGGCGACAAGTGCTCAGCAAACGGCGGTCGAAGCTGCGACCAAAACGGCGACTGCGTCACCTGCATACTCGGCGACGGCCCAGACCCGTCGGTGGGCGAAACCGATGATGACTGCGGCGGCGCCAGCTGCCCCGCCTGTACAGCCGGCAAACTCTGCCTGAACGACTCCGACTGCGAGAGCGGTAAGTGCCTCCTAAACGGAGGCATGAAACGTTGCGCTCCAGCAGACTGCGAGGACAACGCGGCGAGCGGCACCGAAGGCGACGTCAACTGCGGGGGACCCTGTACCGCGCTCGGCAAACCGCTGTGCGAAACCGGGAAGACATGCTTCGTCGATAACGATTGCCAGTCCGGTCATTGCGTCAAAGGCGCCGTGATCTCCGCGGACCCGACGGGCAAGCGGGGCGTGTGCTGCGCGGTGCCTTGCACCGGTCCGTGCCGCTCCTGCGAACTGGGCACGGGGGTATGCACTCTGACGAGGGGCGGCGGGCCCAGCGATGTAGAGGACCCTAAGGGACTCTGCGTTGGTATCGGCAATTTCTGCACTGGTGAAGCGACCTGCGCTTTCTGCTCAAACGCGCGACAGGACGCGCCGCCGTCCACATCCGGTGACGCGGGCGCGGATGCTGGATCCAGTCAGGAAGATATCTTCGGAAACGAGACGGACATCGACTGCGGTGGCACGGGTTGTGCACCGTGTAAGACAGATGCCATCTGCAACCAGAACAGCGACTGCGAATCCTGCATCTGCGCGCGACTGTCGCGGACGGCGGAAAACGCGACCTGCCAACCACCTCGCTGCAACAACGGCGTGCAGGACGGTTGTGAGAGCGACATCGACTGCGGCGGTGCATGCGGCGCCATCTGTGGCGACGGCCAAGTATGCAACTCCAAGGCGGACTGCGCCTCGAACAGCTGCGTCGACGGAAAGTGCGTGGGGCCATGAATCAGCACGTTGAACCGCCGCGACGCGCGCTTGCGATAACGGCGGTTCTCACCCCGCTGTTAATCGCCGTTTACGCGGCGGGCTGCGGTGCCGACGACGCATCAGCGTTCGGTGCCGACGGCGGGATCGGCGGCAGCTCCAGCACCCCCATGGGCGGAGAGGGTGGAAGCTCCGGTGCCGCGGGCGGAGCAGCTGCTGGCGGGACCGGCCCGACCGGAGGCCAGGGTGGAAGCTTGGCGACGCCTGACAACGATACCTGCGAACAGGCGGACGCCAACGTCTTGATGCCCGATGTCGGAACTCCGGCTGTCAGCACGGTGTTCACCAACGGGGCAAACGACGACTACAAATCGTACTGCACAAACAACAAGCTGGCACAAACCGGTCCCAACGGTGGCAGCGGTGGCATAGCAGGCAGCGCGGGCGCGGGCGGCTCAACCGGCGGAAGCGCTGGCTCAACCGGCGGAGGCGGAGGAGCCACGGGCGGAAGCGGGGGCTCAACCGGCGGAACCGGAGGAAGCGGGGGAGCCACGGGCGGAAGCGGGGGCTCGGCCGGCGGAAGCGGAGG
>JAUIKB010000391.1 GCA_030430975.1 Polyangia bacterium | reverse complement strand
GATGAGCGACCCGCCAGGCGACGAGCGCGAAGCGACGAACGCGATGAACGCGATGAGCGACCCGCCAAGCGACGAGCGCGAAGCGATGAACGCGACGAACGACCCGCCAAACGAACAGCGCGAAGCGATGAACGCGACGAACGACCCACGAAACGACGAGCGCGAAGCGACGAGCGTGACGAACGACCCGCCAAACGAACAGCGCGAAGCGACGAAGACAAGGAATCTGCTGGGCGGGGTCGTGACGAGCGAACGTCGCGCTCAGCGCGCGATTCGAGTGAAGACGACGTCACTGAGATCTACGTCAACGTGGGGCGGCGCGATGGAGCGACCGAAGGCGACTTTGAAGACGTGCTCAAACGCACTCGCACCGACTACATCCGCGTTAGGCACCGACACTCGCTCGTCGGAGTGAGCAAGGGAAAAGTCAACCGCGTGCTCGACAAACTGAACGCGTCCACGATCGCCGGCCGGCCCGTGACAGCGGAGTTGGCGCGCCGGACGTAGCTTTCTGGCCGTGCCGCGCAACGACGTTGCGGCGTACAAGTCTGACCTGTACTACTAAAGGCTATATGGGTTCGCCCACAGCACGCCGCCAAGGTCGTAGTGTCGATCTCCTGATGAGGGACATTCGCTGGGCGCTTGAACACGACCTTGGCGATGTCGACTTGCTGCCGATGCTGCAGTCGCTGCTGCGTCGGGCGGCACCGGCGTCGGATGAGTCGCTGTTCGCGAAACAGACTTTGGCGGAACTGATCGTCGAGTACGAACCATGGCGCGCCGCCCGGCTTGCCCACGAGGTGCTCGTCGTCGTCGAGGCTCACGGAAGCGTTCCCACCCGTGCCGTGAGCGCGGATCGCGCATGGGCGATCGTTGGACTCTCCCAGACGTTACTCGGCAACTTCCGCAGCGCTGCCCGGGCATACCGACATGCGGTCGCCCTGGCACCTGGCTGCGCGTCCTACGCCCACAACCTGGGCCACTTGCTCGACGTTGCACTGCATCGACCGCGTGCGGCCGTCATCCACCTCCAGCACGCGGTGCGCCTAGCCCCCGACGAAGAAGAGATCGCGGCTTCGCTCGCCCACGCGCTGCTCGGCTGCGGGCAGCGCCAGCGCGCGGTTGAGCTCCTGCGCGCGAAACTCTCTCTAAGCCAGCAGCGCGCTGAAGCGCTCGCCGAGTCATGGCGACGCCCCACGGACGGCGACGACCGCTAACAGGGCTTTTCTGCCCTCGCCCCTTCCCGCCGGGCGGGGTCGCCATTACGAATGCTCGCGATGTTCGGCAATCGAATCAGACCGCTCTTGGCCATCACCCTGCTGGTAGCAGCTACCGATGCTGCCGCTCAGCCGACACCCGACGGTGAACGCGAGCAGCCGACGCCGGCGACTGAGAAGCGCGGCGCACTTCCAGAGGTCAGCGATGCGATGCTCAAACCCATCCCGCCAGCCAAACGCACCGTCCGATCATGGCGCGAAGCGCTCAAGATCGTCCGCGCGCGCTCGACTGCTCTGCGCAGCTCACTTGGGCGAATCGAAGCAGCCTCTGGACGGGCGCGTCAGTCGCTCGCGGCAGCCCTTCCGACGCTCTCCGCGCGCGGCCAGCTCAACCACCATTTGATTGTCGCAGACTTCGCGCAGATTCCGGGTCTGCCACCTCAGTTTGCACCTCAGACGACACCGTACTCGGCCTCGCTTTCGCTGCGACAACCAGTGCTCTCGCTCTCGGCCTGGTACTCGGTGGGCACCGCAAAGGCCGCGAAGAAAGTCGCGGAACTCAACGCCAAGGAAGCGCAGCGCATCGTCCTCGGGTCGGTGGCCGAAGCGATCGTCAACGTCATCACGTCCGAACGCATCGCCGAAGTACGGCGCGTGGCACTGAAGTCGGCGCTGTCGACTCATCAACTGACGCGCCGACGTGCGCAGCTCGGCGGCGCCACGGCGGCGGATGTTCTGCGCGCCCAGCAAGAGATCGCTCTCACGCGAGCCGCCATCATTACGGCTGACGAATCGGTGCGCCGGTCCCGCGAAGCGCTCGGCCTGCTGCTCGGCTATTCGGAAGGCTGGGGCGTTCCGCCGTCCATCAAACTCGACACGCTGGCGAAGGACGCTGAGGCGTCATGCAAACCGGTCAAATCGGTGTTGGCCAGACCCGATGTGCGCGCGGCCAAAGCCAGCGTCTCCCTCGCTGAACGCAACCTGCGTTCGGTCGACTATCAGTACGCCCCCACCCTCGATTTCGTCTCGGACCTAAACTACTTTTCGATTCAGAATCAGATCAGTCAGGAGCGATACACGTGGACGATCGGCGCTGTCTTTTCGTGGACCATCTACGACGGCGGTGCCCGCGGCGGCAACAGCGACGCCTTGAGCGGTGATCTCGCTGTCGCAAAGAGCGACTTCACCGAAGCCAAGCGCCGCGCGCGGCTCGAGGTGAAACAGGCAAAGCGCGGGATCAAGGTGGCCGCGGCTACGCTACGGGTGACCCAGAAGACACGACAGCTCGCTGAAAAAACAGCGCGGCTATCGCGGATTTCCTTTCTCAACGGCAATGGCAATAGCTTCAATCTGGTCGACGCCGCTCGGCGCGTTCGGGAAGCCGATATCGACGTCGCGATCAAAGAATTCGAGCTGGTGCGCGCCAAGATCACCGCCCTGCTAGCGCTTTCCGAATGCGACGTTTAGTCGCCGGTCCAGCGGGTGACTTGGCGGAAAATCCGCGGTAGCTTGGCGTGATGCAGCGGTCCCGAGTCGCGTTCACTGCGCTCGTCAGCGTGACGGCGCTCGTGTTCGTCTACTTGATCTTCACCGTGTTCCTCCGCACGCCGAGCGCGCAGATGGAAGCCGGCGGCCTGGCGCAGAAGATCTTCTACTTCCACGTGCCATCCGCGTACGGGATGTACATCGGTGGACTCACATGCGCGCTGGCCAGCGGCGCCTATCTGGTCCGGGCCACCGAACGACGCAACGCGATGGCACGAGCCGGCGCGGAGGTCGCGTTGATCTTCGGCGCGCTCGTTCTGGTGAGTGGTCCGCTGTGGGCGAAGAAAGCCTGGGGATACTACTGGACGTGGGACCCACGACTGACATCGTTGCTGCTCGGTGTGATGATCTACGCCGCGATCGTCGTACTCCGAGCCTATACGGCCGACGGCGAGGCGGAACGAAAGTTTGGCGCGGCGCTCGGCGTCCTTGGAACCATACTGCTGCCGGTCATTCACTTCGCCGTCCGCCTCTGGGGTGGTAACCATCCAAAAGTCATCTCCAAGGGTGGCGGCGGCCTCGGCCATCCCGCGATGTACCACTCGCTTTACGTCGGCTTCTTCGCCATGACGTTGTTGACGATCGTCTTCATCTGGCTGCGTACGTCGGCCGCGCTCGACGTGAGTCGACTCGCCGAACTCGAAGAAGAAGCAGCAGACAAAGGATTGCTCTGATGGCCGCCCCCGCACCGATCTCATCGTCAACCGCCTCCAGCGAATTCGTAGCCGTAGAAGGCGGCGGGGATTCCGGCAACGCTGGGACGTTCCTCGTGGCGGCGTACATCTTGATGTGGCTCTTGCTGATGCTGTTCGTTTGGATGACGTTCAAGAAACAGCGCGCCCTAAGGGAGCGAATCAGCCTCCTCGAGTCGGCAGTAGCCAAGCACACTCACTCAAGCGATGACGCTTGAGCACATCATTTTCATACCGGGCGTCCTCCTCATCGGCGTGACGATCGGATACATCCTCGGCGCGCGTGCCGTTCGTGCCGAGGTGAGTCGAGTCAAACGGCGCGCTAAGGAGTGACTTATGCTGAACTTCAGTCTGTCAGACGAACATCGATCGCTGATCGAAACCGCTGGCCGTTTCGCGCGAGAGCGCATCATGCCCGTAGCCGCGGAGTGCGACCGAAAAAGCGAGTTTCCCGTTCAGGTGTTCAAGGATGCATGGGAGCTCGGTCTCATCAACCCCACGGTCCCCGAAGCATTCGGCGGCGCGGGAATGGGCGAACTCGAGAACGCACTGATCGCCGAACAGTTCGCGTACGGCTGCAGCGGCATCCAGACCAGCATGCTGGCCAATGGCCTCGCGCTGACGCCTATTAAACTCGGCGGCACCGATGAGCAGAAGAAAAAGTACCTCGGAAGGCTCACCTCCGAACCGATCTTTGCGAGCTACTGTACGACGGAGCCCGTCGCGGGCAGTGACGTTGCTGGCCTGCGGACGCGATTTACCAAGCATGGCGATGACTACGTCCTCAACGGCGAGAAATGCTGGATCACCAACGCATCGCTCGCCAGCTTCTACGTTGTTTTCGCAACTGAGGACCCCGACAGCCGACATAAGGGAATCGGAGCGTTCATCGTCGACCGCGACGCTCCCGGCCTCAAGGTAGGCAAACACGAGGACAAGCTCGGCCAGCGCGCGAGCGATACAGCGGCGGTGCATTTCGAAGACGTCAAAGTCAGCAAAGCCAACCTGTTGGCACCGGCCGGTGCCGGATTCAAACTTGCTATGGAAACGTTCAACCAAACGCGGCCAGACATCGGGGCGATGGCCACGGGGCTGATGCAGCGGTGCCTCGACGAGTCTGTTGCGTACGCCAAGGAGCGCAAGACGTTCGGCGTCGCCATCGCTGAGCACCAGATGATTCAGGCCATCCTGGCGGACATGGCGATCGGAACCGAGGCAACACGGCTGCTGTACCAGAAGGCGGCTTGGAACCTCGACAATGGCGTTCGCGACCCAATCGTCTCGAGCTACGCGAAGGCGTTTGGCGCCGATGCAGCGATGAAGATAGCGGTAGACGCCGTCCAGGTCTTCGGGGGTAACGGCTACGTAAAGGACTACCCTGTAGAAAAACTCATGCGCGACGCCAAGGTGTTGCAGATCTACGAGGGCACTAGCCAAATTCAGCGCCTGGTGATCGCGCGTAGCCTGCTTCGCTAACGTTCTATCGCCGGCGCAGATCCGGCTGGGTCACCTATGTCCGCGCGCCGACGAAGACACCACGCTGGTTGGCTTCGTGAACTCGGGCACGAAGTTTGGCTTCGCGACCCTCCAGCCCGGTCTCCCCCCTCTTCATCCGGCTTTTGACGAGGGCCAGTTCGACCAGCGACAGCTGTTTCTTGCGCGCAGCAAAATACCCACCTGGGCTCCCCCACAGGGAGAACAGGTTATAGAACGGCATCATCATCCAATACGTGGTCGTTCGTTTGTACTCCTTGGGATGGAGGTACTTGCCCACCTCGTCGACCAACCCGCGAACCACGATCGCTCGATCGCGCAGCGCCAGGACGAACAACAGGATAAAGAACAGCACATCGAACGTAGCGAAGATCAGCAACTTCAAAACCAGCCCGATGCCGCCCGCGAGCAGGAACGTCACCAAGAAGTTGTGAAGGAAGTGCAGACCAACAGCTGCCATCCATCCACCGATCGGCGCGATGATCTTGATAGCCAAACTACGGCTTTCGGTCGCCACGCCAATGCCTAGCCCGGTCATGGCCGTAAACGTCGCGTGGCCGAGGCCGCCAAAGACGGTGCGCAACAGAAAGAGCGCTGACAGCGCCACCGCGCCGCCTTTGGCTCCTGCCCCGACGACATAGAGCAAGTCTTCGGTGAGGGTGAAGCCGAGCCCAACAACCCCACCGTAGATCGCGCCATCGAGTGGGCCATCGACTTCCTTCAGAAACAAAGCGGACGCCATCCACAGCAGCAGCAGGCCAAAACCCTTGGTGCTCTCCTCGACGAGCGGTGCCACAAACGAGGCTGTCGACGCTCGGACGAGCGGATCGCCCCCGCCGATGATCGCTGTCAGCGCTGCTTCTCCGATCATGTTGCCGATGATCGCTGTACCAACCACCGCCGGGACTGGCAGCGAGGCCCAGTCCTTTGCATTGATCAGCGATGCGAAAACGCACGTGAAAATGGCTTGTGGCGATCCCCGTGCGGCCTGTCGGGT
>JAUIKB010000390.1 GCA_030430975.1 Polyangia bacterium | reverse complement strand
TGCGCCACTTTACCGGGGCCGAAGCCCTTTCTCGTGCGACTTGCATGTGTTAAGCGCGCCGCTAACGTTCGTTCTGAGCCAGGATCAAACTCTCCAGTTAAACCCTGACAGACCAAGCTTGTTCTCCCCGAAGGTAGAACCGTCTCCTCCCGAAGGAAGAGCTCGGCAAGGTCGTCGTGATTCTTTCGCTATGCTTTGCATCGTGCCTCACGACCAGTTTGGGTAACCGGTGTGCGAACTCCGATGCGGGGCCCACGAATCACTTCCGGATGGTTGCGGGGTTTAGACCGCTTCCACCGTGATATTTCGTGGATTTAGTAGGATTCAGTTTTCAAGGACCGAGGGAACCGGGGGTTCCCGTATCGGGGAGGCGGAACTTATGCGCCGAGGGGGGTCGTGTCAAGCGAACTTTGCTTTTTTTCTCGATTCCAGCCTGGGCACTGTAACTCTCCGAAATGGATGATGTTTTGTGCGCTTTGCAGACCTGGGGTGGTCATTGAATCGGGTCAATTGGGACCCACCAGAGCGGCTTATTTTGAACCAGCCGTGATTTGGGTGGCTAGCATCTGAACGGCCGAGCACCGTTATGTAAGACGTGCTCTCTGCCGTCGAGGGGACGTATGGTAGCACACGGGTCGGGCCCGGCAACGCGCCACTAGGGGCGATAATAACGTGAACGGTCGAACAAATCGAAGCACCTGGCGAGCGGCGCTGGCGGCGGTCGCCGCGACGGCGCTGATCGCAACGGCGGCCGGCGGGGCCTCGGAGTCGGTTTGCGGAACGCCCGGCAAGCGACCCTGCCCGCTCCAGCACTACATGCGCACCGAGGTTGCCGCACACCTTCCGGTTTGGTGGTTCGACGGCGACCGCTCTCGCGGCGGGAAAGCCGACAAGGGACCTTGGAAGCAGCTCGCCGACGGGCTGGCCAAGGTCGAAGCGATGAACCCTCAACCCGGCGAGTGGAAGCACTGGGCGAGCTTCTCGCGCAAGGGCGCCAAGGCCGCACGCGAGGGCGACGCCGGTGGCGTGCGGAGCGCATGCCGCGGGTGTCACAAGGTTTATCGGCGTGGTTACCGCCGTGACTACCGAACTCGCAAGCTCCCGCAATAGGAGCTATTGCTTTGGAAGCTGGTCCGCGTACCAGCGACCGAGCCGCTCGCGGACCAGAGTGAGTTCGGCCCCGGTGTTCAGCTGAACTCGGTATCCGATGTCGCGAGGCTGGTTCGGCGTCGCCGAGAATCGACCAAGGATATCTACGGGCCGCCAGCGACCACTAAGCCAAACCGATTGCGGCTTGCGGCGCTTCGTCGCCTTCACCTGCACCCCGACCCAGCGCTCTGTGCCGTCCGGCCGGTCGAGTCCCGCTTCTGAAGAGATCGTCCAGATCGCCTCTGCGACGGCGCGCCGAGAGACATTGAAACTGCGCCGCAACATCACCAACACCAAAGCGTAGCCCTCGGTGAGGGCGAAGCACCCGTAGCTGTAGCGCTTGGCGCGAACGACCAGCTCACGAGTGCTCTGAAATCCCGGGACGTCCGCCTCGCACGTAAACTGGAGCACCAGGCGCAGCTCCGCCGCCGCTACCTTCATTTCGAACGGCGTTAGCGAGGTCGAGAAGTCGACAGCCTCACCCTCACTGTCGACCAGCGCGGCTCCAAGCGCGCCGGTTCGGTCGCACAACTGAAGCAACGCCGAACTAAATGGGCTCGCCTTCTGCTTGCGCGGCGACAGGCTACGCCGAACTCTCATCGACCATTCACCCGCACTTGTCGGGTTAATGCATCAACAGCGCGTACGATTTGGACTGGGCGCTGCCGGCGGCCGGCTTGCAAAATCCGCTCAACCTCGGCCGCGGCGCGCCGGGTATGGATATCATCAGCGAGCGCCCGGCGCCGCTGGGCCTCGTCGACGCGTTTTGCGGGCAACCGCTCGAGCAACATGATGACGTGGTAGCCAAACTCGGTTTCGACCACCGGGCTGATGTCGCCTACCGCTTTCAGCTCGTTAGCCGCACGCGCGTACTCGACAACGCTCGACGCTCCGAGCAGCTGCTTTTGTTTCTCCAAGTCGAGCGCGACAAGCCGACCGTCGGGCGTGCACGCTTCCAAGCGTTCCACGCGGACCTGCAGGCCCGGTTCCGTGACGGTCTTCGCCTGTTGTTCGAACTCGTCAACCGTCGTTGCATCCTTCACGGCCGCACGAATGCGTTGCGCAAGCCGCTTGGCCTGCACTGAGTCCGCCTTGTTCTTGGTGAGGACGACGGCGTGCACCGTCCGCGCCGACGCCGGACGGTCAAACTCGTACCAGCGCCGAGCCGTCGCCTCGCTGAGTTCCTTGTCCGAAATCGCTGCTCGCTTGCTGGCAGCGTCGATTTCTTCCAGTAGTGCGCGGGCCAGCGTCGCACTCTCGATTTGAGCGACAAGCCCGGTGCCTCGGTACACTTCACGAGCTTCTTGCGCGAGTACCGCGTCCGCCACGGCTCTATTACGCGCTTGTTCCGGGTCTAACCGCTGAACTGCCGCGATATCCCTAACCGCGTCGAGCGCAATGCTGGACGAACTCACGACCGCGGCCGCGCCTTTCGGTACCTGACCCTGCTGCAGGCCGTCGTCGGTCGGTTCACCACGACACCCTGTGAGCGCCATGACAACGAGCCAGGCGTTTCTCATCGCGCTCCGCGGGGTCGCAACATGTCGACGGCCGCCTTGAGAATCAAGGCACCGATCACAAGCCAGTACAGTGCGACCAAGTCCTTCTTCGAGCCCAGAGCGTAGACGCCGGCCGAAAAGGCGAGCCCGGCTCCGGCTAGCAGGGCCACGCTTACGATCGTCAGGGCGTGCTTCACGGCGCCAGCTTAGCCGCGTGCCGCGGCTGGCACCAGGTACTGGCTATCGCAGCATCGTCCACGCAGCGCCGGCCGCGAGCAGCACGGTTGCAAGCGCCAGCGGGCGCAGCGACGCCACATACCCGGCACGCGGCGCCGTCGAGGCGGTCGACCGGTCCACGGCAACCCGAGCAGCCACGCTCACCATCGCGATCGCACACAGCATCGCGGCGCCATGCGCGAGCAGCGCGTGGCCGGAGCGCAGTTCGCGCCAAGCGATGATCGGCGGAATTAGCGCCAGCAGAAGCCCCACGGCAAACACCACATCGGCGAGCACGGGTAGACTACCGCGGGGTTCCATCGGCGTGCCCTCGATCACATGAGGGTCTTCTTCGGGAACGTGCCCTACCCGCCGGGCATTGCCCCAGGCGAACGCAAACAAGGCCCAGGCGATGGCACCGGAAGCGGCGCGTATCGGATCGAGTCGATCAACCGAGATGAGCGAGCCAAGCAGCAACCAAGCAACCACCGAAAACGCCAGAAAGCCGAATACACCGACGGCCCTGCCCGCACGTTGATGACGATGGGCGATGAGCGGTCCCGCAACCAGCATCGCGAGCGCGAACCCGGCGGCGATTCGCGCGGTAATATGCGCCTCGCGGTACGTGGCCGGGTAAGCGACGGTCGTCACCCATGCATAGCCGCCGGGCACGAGCATGTTCACACGACGCCACTCGAACACGCGCGGTTCGGCAGTGGAGGCTGGCTCTTCGACTTCGACGAGCTCAGAACGCTGGGCGGCGGGTTCGGTCACTGCATATCGCTGTACGACAAACGGAGTCGGGGCGCGTCCTGATTAAGACACGCCCCGAGCGAATTCGCCTGCGCTACTTGGCGCTGGCTTCGACGAACTTGAGGAACGTCAGCACGGGATTGCCGGTGCCGCCCTGCGGATGAATGCCGCGAGCGCGGTCGGCCAACGCTGGTCCTGCGATATCGCAGTGAATCCACGGCACATCGCCGACAAACTCACGTAGGAACAGCGCCGCGGAGATCGAACCACCCCAGCGGTCGCCAGTGTGCTTCAGGTCGGCAACGGAGCTCTTGAGTTGCTCTTTGAGTTCCTCGAGCAACGGCATCTGCCAAAACGCTTCGCCCGCCGCCTTGGCGGCGCTGTCCATGCGTCGAGCGAGCTTGTTATCGCCGGTATAGAAAGCCGAGCATGACTGTCCGAGCGCCACGACACACGCACCGGTTAGCGTCGCCGCATCCACAATGAGGTCGGGCTCGAGGCCGCGCGCGTAGGCGAGCGCGTCGGCCAGCACCAGCCGCCCTTCGGCGTCGGTGTTGATGATCTCGACGGTCTTACCGTCGAGCGAGCCAAACACATCGCCCGGTCGGTACGAGTTGCCGTCGGGCATGTTCTCAGCAGCCCCGATAATGCCGTGGACTTCAACGTTCGGCCGAAGCGCGCCGACACCAGCCATCAAGCCGAGAACCGCCGCTCCGCCGCCCATATCGCTCTTCATGTCGCCCATTCCGGGCGCTGGCTTGATGCAGAGGCCGCCCGAATCGAACGTCAGCCCCTTGCCCACGAACACGAGCTTCTTCTTGGCACGCTTGGGCACGTACGACATGTGGATGAAGCGAGGGTCGTTGGAGCTGCCCTGACCGACCGCCATGTGCAGCTTCATGCCCGCCTTGGCGATACCCGCCTTGTCGAGCACGGTGATCTTCAGCTTACCGTCCTTAGCAACGCGCTTGGCGGCCTGAGCGAGGCCGTCCGGCGTTAGCTCGTTCGGCGGTTCGTTGACGGCGTCGCGGGCGACGCCCACCGCGTCGGCGACCGCGCCACCATTGGCGAGCGCCTTCTTGTCCGACGGCGTCGGTCGGCCGCTCGTCTTAATCACGAGCACGGACGCGAGCGCCGACTTGGGAACGCGATCGCCGGTGAGGTACTTGGTAAAACGGTAAGCGCCGAGTTCGAGTCCCTCTCCGAGAGTGCGCATGTCGCCCTTATCCGGCGCGATCAGAGCCAGCGACGTGGCGCCCAGCCCCTGAGCGGTGCGTGACGTGAGGGCGGCGAACCTGCGAATGCGCGCCTCGTCCATGCCGCGCTTGGGTCCGAGGCCGACCAAGAGCAGATGCGCACTGGGGAGCTTGCCGAGCGTCGGCACCGCCAGAGTTTGATCCGGCGTGGCGCGGAACTGCGCGCGCTCCAGGTGCTTGAACAGCTCGCCATCGAGCGCTGCGTCGAGCTGCGCGAGGGGCTTCTGCTTGTCGAAGGCGGAGTCCAGGACGCCGATCGCCGTAACGTCGACCTCGACGGTGGTGGGATCAGCGGCGGATACCGAAAAGGCTAGCGACATGAACGAACTCTTTCGTTTCGGGTTATTGGCTACGGGCGGCGCAGTGTGCCATCGACGTGCGCGTCACTTCAACCCGCAAGCCGGCATTCCCGCGGCATCTGTCGACGCTCGAGTATGTAGCCAATGGCGGCACGCGCTTTTCGGGCTGAGGCGGCTGCATCGACTGATAGCCTGGAGCGATGAAAAACCCTCCGTTGGTCGCCTTCGTGTGCCTAGCTGGTGCGCTTCTCGCGTGTCGGCAATCCAGCGACGGCTGGAACGAATCGGACCGCCAGCGTTATCAAGACGACTGCTTGAAGGAGCTGGGCAGAAAGCAGGGCCTCGGAGCGCAGTCGATCAGCCTATGTAAGTGCATGGGACCGAAAGCCGAGACGCGGTTCAAGGACCCAAAGCAGGCCCGCGGCTCCGCGGGACTCGCCACGATACTCAAGGAGTGCCAGGGGACGCCCGCGACCACGACGGCTTCCGGGAAATTCGTGGTGGGCCAAAAGGTCGAGGTGTTGTGGAAGGGGAAGTACTACCCCGCGACCGTGCTGAGCGTCACCGGCGACCAATACAAGATCCACTACGACGGGTTCAGCGCGAAGTGGGACGAAACGGTTGGCCCGAGTCGTATCCGCGCGCCGGCGGCGGGTGGCGCGACCGTACCGCCGGGCTAGCGCTTCGACAGGGCGAAGGAGCTCGGCGTGACGTGTCGACAATGCCGAGCGGGAATGAAGCCGAGTCAGCTCTGATAGATCGACATGATGTCGC
>JAUIKB010000389.1 GCA_030430975.1 Polyangia bacterium | reverse complement strand
CGGTCCGATCTGCGCTCGATGGTCCCCGACGCGTGGGCGGCGGGCAGTCACGAGCTGGACTATCTGCTTGGCGGATTCAACACGGCGATCCTGATTATCAGCTCGCTGACGATGGCGTTGGCTGTGCACTATGGGCAGTTGGGCAACAAGCAGAAGATCGTTCTGTTCTTGATCCTGACGTTAGTCTTCGGCGGCATCTTCCTCGGAATCAAGGTCATTGAATACGGCGAAGAGATCGAGCATCATCTGGTGCCCGGCGCTCACTTTGAATATCACGGGGAGTTCGCCGACTCAGTCAATCCCAACAACGTGCAGTTGTACTTCTTCATGTACTTCATGATGACGGGCGTTCACGCGGTCCACATGATCGTCGGCGCGATACTCATCGTGGTCTGGCTCATACCAGCCGCGAAAAAGGGCGCGTATTCAGCCGAGTACTACGCCCCGATTGAGATGTTCGGCCTGTATTGGCACTTTGTCGACATCGTCTGGATCTTCCTGTATCCCTTGCTCTACTTGATAGGACGGCACGCATAATGTCTGACCACCACGGACACGACGCCCACGCGGCGCATCATCACATCGTTCCGCTGACGGTGTACTTCACGATCTTCGCGACGCTGCTGGTGCTCACCGGCGTGACGATCGCGGTTGCGTTCGTCGATCTGGGCCCGCTGAACATCTACGTCGCTCTGGGCATCGCGATCTTCAAGGCGACGTTGGTGGTGCTCTACTTCATGCACGTGAAGTATTCGAGCAAGCTGGTGCAGTTGGCCGCAGTCACCGGATTCTTGTGGATGGGCATCATGCTCGGATTTACGTTTGCCGATATTGGTACGCGCGATTGGCAGCCGGTCCAGGGCTGGGCGCCGCAGCCGATTGAAGGCGTGGTGCTGGGCGGCGAACACGGCGGTGCGGAAGCCGGCGGCGAACACGGCGGCGAAGGCGCCTCCGAGGGCGCCGGCCACTAGCTAACCAAACGGACAACAGTTCAGACGCAAGAGGGCGGCTCCTTGGAGTCGCCCTTTTTTCGCCTCTTTTTCCCACTCGTTGCAGGCTTCCACCTCACCGGGGTTTGCGCTGCGGCCGCTCCGCATGCGCCCTGACCGGCGCGAAGAGTTTGGGGACGAGACGAGGGACTGCCAAGCCAAGGAAAACTGCCGCTACGGCGGCGATGATGCTGATGCTGGAAACTGCGGCTGCGTCCATGGCTCTTCCTCGCTGGCCCCCAGCGTAGGTCGACCCGAGAATCTCCGCCGCCGGGGGATGCCCTTACGGCAGCCCAGTATTCCCCCCAGGTAGTCCGTTGGCGCCGGTGGCTCTATTAACGGTTGCCGGCTCGCAGGAACTGCTCTTCTTCGCTACGCTTGCGTTCGCTGTCACGACCCGCGCGACGCTGACTCGCCGCCCCGACGAAGCTGGCGAACAGAGGATGCGGCTCCAGCGGCTTGGACTTGAACTCAGGGTGGAACTGGCAGCCCAGGTACCAAGGGTGGTCGGGCAACTCGCAGATCTCGACGTATGTGTGGTCCGGAGTCTCGCCCGATATCACCATGCCCTTGCTCTGGATCGGCTCGTCGAACTCGCGATTGAACTCGTAGCGGTGGCGGTGCCGCTCGTCGATCTTGTCCTCGCCGTAGCAGTCATGCGCTAGCGTCCCCGGCTTGAGAACGCAGGGCCAAGAGCCCAACCGCATCGTACCGCCCAAGTCCTCCACGCCCTTGAGTTCGCGCAGCTTGAAGAAGACGCGGTTCTTGGCCGCGGGCTCAAACTCGGTTGAGTGCGCGTCGGCGATGCCACAAACATTGCGCACGAACTCGATCACCATCGTCTGCATTCCCAGGCAGATGCCGAAGTACGGAATCTTAGACTCGCGGGCGTAGCGGATTGCTTCGAGCATCCCGTCGATGCCGCGATTGCCAAAACCGCCAGGCACCAGAATCCCGTCGAGCGAGGCCAATTGCTGGTGGGCTTCGGCGGGGGTGATGCTCTCGGCCTCCACCCAACGGACCTCGACGCGGACACGGTGGGCCAGCCCGCCGTGCAACAGCGACTCTTTGAGGCTCTTGTAGGAATCCTCGTAGTCGACGTATTTGCCGACGATGCCGATGGTGACGGTGTAGTCGGGGTGGTCGAGGCGGTCGAGCATCTCGAGCCACGGCTCCAGCCGACGCGGCTGTGCGTCGATGCGCAGGTGATGCAGCAGAATCTCATCCACCTGCTGTTCGGCAAACTTCACCGGTACCTTGTAGACCGAGTCCACGTCGGCGGCCGCGACGACGGCGTCTCCGGCGACGTCGCAAAACAGGGCAATCTTCTCGCGGATGTCGCGGGAGATATCGCCTTCGGTGCGGCAGACCAGCAAGTCGGGCTGGATGCCGATCGAGCGCAGTTCCTTGACGCTGTGCTGCGTCGGCTTGGTCTTGAGTTCGCCGGCGGCGGCGATGTAGGGCACCAGCGTCACGTGCACGAAAGCGGTATTGTCGCGGCCCATTTCGTGTCGCATCTGGCGGATTGCTTCGAGGAAGGGTAGGGACTCAATATCGCCGACGGTGCCGCCGATCTCAATCAAGGCGACGTCGACATCGGGAGTGGCCACGCGCTGAATCGAAGCCTTGATCTCGTTGGTCACGTGCGGGATGACCTGCACGGTCTTGCCGAGGTAGTCGCCGCGGCGCTCCTTGGTGAGGATCTTTTCGTAGATGCGGCCCGAGGTCCAGTTATTGGCCTGGGTCAGCTTGGCATGCGTGAAGCGCTCGTAGTGGCCGAGGTCGAGGTCGGTCTCGGCGCCGTCGTCGGTAACGAAGACTTCTCCGTGCTGGAACGGACTCATCGTACCCGGGTCAACGTTGAGGTACGGATCCATTTTCTGGAGAGTGACGCGGAGCCCGCGACTCTCGAGAAGGTTGGCGATCGAGGCGGCGGCGATGCCTTTACCGAGCGACGAGACAACGCCGCCGGTGACGAAGATGAATTTACAGGGGGGGCCTTGCCGCTCGGCCGGCGCGTTGGAGTTCGATTGCTGTGAGACCGTCATCGCTGTGGGTTCACCCATTTGGAGGGGCGTGCGCCCCTCTGCTCTTCAGCGTACCCGGGACGAACGGCGGCGTCGACGCAACAGGGCGCCTTCAGAGAGAAAGAGACAATCCGGCCGATGGATGGGAGCCCTGGGAAACTGTCGAGCGGTCGACGAACACGTCCTCGAACGTACCCCACGGGAGGTACAACCCAGTCTAGCACGCTCGGGCCATGTGCTAGAATCCGGGCAGTTGGTGAGATACATGACGGCGCTCGCTAACCGACAACATCACGCCGTTCAGGAGGGTATGTGGATTATTGGCGAGTCGCTTGTAGACCCCTACAAATCCTTACGCTTGGGCTGCTGATTGGGTTCTCGCTTTCAGCAGCTGACGCAAACCTCCCCCAAGACGCCTCTGAGACGACGGCGGATTCGTCCGCAACCGTTGAACTCAAGACCCGCCCGCAAGACGATCCGCAACAGCGTCGCGACACGCGCGCCTCCATCATCAAGACCGACGTTGAGTTGGTGCTGATTAACGTAACCGTCACCGACCCCATGGGCCGCATGGTCACCGGTCTGGGCAAAGAGCATTTCGAGATCTTCGAGGACAAGGACGAGCAGGAAATCGTCCAGTTTGGCGCAGAGGACACGCCTCTGTCGCTCGCCATCGTCTTCGACGCTTCCGGCAGCATGGGCGAGAAGATGAGCAAGGCCCGCGAAGCCGTCGCGCAGTTCTTCAAGACCGCCAACCCACAAGACGAGTTCTTTCTCGAGACCTTCAATAACCGGCCCGACATGGTGACGGAGTTCACCGACAGCCTTGAAGACATCCAGAGCCAGCTTACCTTCATCGAGTCCAAGGGCCGCACGGCCCTGCTCGACGCCATCTACCTGGCGCTGAACAAGATGAAGGAGGCAAAGAACACGCAGAAGGCGCTGCTGGTGATCTCCGACGGCGGCGACAATTCCAGCCGCTACACCGAGCGCGAGATCAAGAACTTGGTTCGCGAGTCTGACGTCCAGATCTACGCCATCGGCATCTTTGAGCCCTACGGCTCGCGCGGTCGCTCTCCCGAAGAGCTGGCCGGGCCGGGGCTGCTCAACGACATCACTGAGGCGACCGGCGGCCGGCAGTTCCCGGTGGAGAACATCAACGAGCTGCCCGACGTGGCGGAGAAGATCGGGATCGAGCTGCGCAACCAGTACGTACTCGGCTACGTGCCCAAGAATCGCGATCGCGACGGCAAATGGCGTCGCGTGAAGGTCGACATCAAGAAGATTCGCGGTATGCCGCAGCTTCGACCCTATTTCCGCAACGGCTACTACGCTCCGGCTCGCTAGTCGCTGCTTTCGGCAACGCGTCCGCCCCGAGCCGCGTACAATCTTGGTGATGGGTATTTTTCTTCACGCGGTTCGCAAGGGCTCAGGGCTTCTGCTGCTCGTCTCGCTGATGCTGGGCGGCAGCCAGGCTCAGAGCGTTGCAACCAACCGCGACCAAGAAGGCACGGTGCCGGTGTTCACTGGCGGCACCGAACTGGTTGTCTTGCACGTGACGGTCGCCGATAAGAACGAGCGCATCGTCACTGACCTCACTGAAGAAGATTTCGAGATTTACGAAAACGGCGAGCGCCAGCAGATCAAGCTGTTCCAACGCGAAGACGTGCCGGTTTCGGTCGGCATCCTGGTCGACAACTCCGGCTCGATGCGCGACAAGCGCTTGCGCGTGAACGCCGCGGCGCTCGACTTTGTGAAGGCGTCGAACCCTCAGGACGAAGTCTTCGTGGTGAATTTCAACGACGAGTTTTTTGTTGACGCGCCGTTCACCAACGACATCGCTCGCATGCAGGACGGGCTGCAGCGTATTGACTCGCGTGGCGGCACGGCTATGTATCTGGCGATTCAGGCGTCGCTGGACTACATGAAGCAGAAGGCCAAGCACGACAAGCGCGTGCTGCTGGTGATCTCCGACGGCGAGGACAACGCCAGCAATCCCAAGACCGATCTCGAAACGCTCGTACGCGAATTACAGACGCAGGACAGCGCAACCACGATCTACTCGATCGGCCTCCTCGGCGAAGAAGAGCGCGGGTCGGCCAAGCGGGCGCAGCGGGCCATCAAGTACATCTCGCGCGCAACCGGCGGGCCGTCGTACTTTCCCGAGACGGTGGACGAAGTACTGAGCCTGACCAAGCAGATCGCCTTCGACATCCGCAATCAGTACACCATCACCTACACGCCGAAGGATCTCGAAAGCAAAGGCTTCCGCCAAATCGAGATCAAGCTTACCGGCAAGGCCAAGAAGAATTCGGTCCGGCACCGACCGGGCTACTTTGCCGAGTGATGCCGCCCCTTCGCGAACTGCTCTCCGCAGCAGCTTTCCTCTGGGATTCCACTCGCGGTTCGCGGCTCAAGCCCTGGGCGAGCCCTTACCTGCGGTGGCGCATCGAGACCTATTGGGGAACCCCTGCTGCTTCGTTGGACCGCCAGTCGTTCTTTGAGTTCACATGGCGCGAGAGGGCGCGACTGCTTGAGTTCCTGTTGTGGGCCGGGCGCATGCGCGCCTCGGCCGGCCGCTAGCCTATTCCGTCAGGCGGTGGTAGCGCGCCACGACATTGGGGTCGGGGTAGAGGTCGACGTCGGCGTCTTTCTTGCCCTCGTAGGGCAGGTTTGACAGCACGAAGCGGATGCTCTCCAGACGCGCCTTGTGCTTCTTGTTCGTCTCCACAATTACCCACGGGCAGAACGTCGTGTGGGTGCGGCTGAACATCAGCTCTTTGTAATGGGTGTAGGCGTCCCAAAGCTCCTGCGCGCGCTCGTCGACAGGGCTCACCTTCCAGTTCTTCAGCGGGTTGTCTCGTCGTGCGGCAAAGCGTTTCTGCTGCGTCTTCTTGCTGATGGAGAACCAGAACTTGATGATCTCGATGCCG
>JAUIKB010000388.1 GCA_030430975.1 Polyangia bacterium | reverse complement strand
GATCAGCCACTTGAAGCGGCGGAACGGCCCGTCAATGCGCTTCGGGTGAATGATGCCAGCGCAGTGAAAGACGGTATCCACGCCGTCGCACAACCCTTCCGGCAGGCGCCGGTCCCGTAGATCAGCGGTGGCGACCTCCACGTTGCCGCCACTGGTGAGGCTACGGGTGTCGGAGCCCGGCAACGCGACAATACGCACAGGTTCAGCGGTTTGCTTCACCGGGCCGGACTCGTATCCGTTTGCTAGCGCCTCGACGAGGCGGGTTCCAAGCCAACCGGGGGCGCCGGTAACCAAAGAGCGCGGCTTATCCATCGCGGTTGGTTTACCCGACGGGGACCGTGCGCGAAACGGTTTTTACGCAGAGAGCCGTGGCCCGGCTATTCGCGCGTCCCCTTGGCGTCGAGTCGTTCCCTCTCGGTCTAGCTGTTCGAGCAACGGAATCGCTTGCTTTCGCGATACGCCCGCCAGTTCCTTGAACTCGGCGACGCCCAGGCTGTCGTGCTCGCCGAAATGTTCCGCGACACGCTGACGTAGCCGCTCGAGCTGGGTTTCAGCGAACCACAGGCCACCCAACCGACGGACCGAGCCGGCCTGCTGTAGCTGCATGAGCGCTGACTTGACTGCTTCGTCCTCGTATCCGACGTTTTCCAGCACCTCTGCTTCGCGCGCGCCAGCGAGCGCCGCATCGGCGAGCCACGCGAGTACGGTTTCACGTCGCGCGGCGGCCTGCGGGCCGGCGACCTCCGCGAACGTCGCGAGGCATGCGACGCCCCCGTCGACTAACTGAACGGTGGCATCGCGTGTCGCCCGGCTCAGGGCGCGCTCGAACAGCAGTTCGCCGCCGCGCGGTGTCGTCTCGGCGCGCAGCGTCTGCAGCGACGCGCCGGCCTGCGTGGGGAACCGACGATGATGTTCCGATAGGAACTGCTCAATGCGCGTGACGATGGCATCGACGGCTTCGGGTACGGCGAACAAGGAGCCTTCCTCAAAGCTAAGCGGCGGCCGCATGCCTTTTTTGGGATTGGAAAGCAGGCGCTTTGCGGCATCGGGTTCGAGCCCCAACCGACGCTCCAATTCAGCGGCGCTCAGGGGGCGAGGCGCGGCGAGTGCCAATAGTTCGATGAGCGCGGGACCGAGTCGCTCGTGGCTGAGCTCAGCGTAGGCACTTTGGAGGGCGGCTCGACGGGCGGCGTCGCGTCGTTTGGGTGGCCGAGGAGGTGAGGCATCGAGCACGCGGCCGCCGCCGAGCACCTCGCCGCGCAGGCGATGGTCGGCAAAGCCGCGTAGCACGAAGCCGACGCCACCTTCGGCTGGCAGCGGTTGCTCCAGGCGCAGGTGCATGACCTCGTCGTCACGTAACAGGACGCGCGCTGCTGAACGAGCAGTCCCGACATGGATCGTGACGGGAGCGCGCACTGCGAGCTCGCTGTCGGTATCGGGAAGCGCGCGAACGCGCACCGTGAGCCGGTCGCTTCGCGGCAGTTCGCGATCGGCCGTCAGTACTTCGCCGCGTAGCGCTTCGGCTAACTCGACGCGTGCCAAATTGATCGCGACACGGCTGGGTGCGCGGAGTTGGGGCAGTTGGCGACCGTGAACCTCCAGACTCCGCACTGTGGTTTCGCGAATCCCTTTTGGGTGCGTGAGGAAAACGGTTTGGCCGACGGAGAGCTCACCGCGCGTGAGCGTCCCGGTGACAACGGTGCCGGCGCCGCGGACCGTGAACACGCGGTCGATGGGCAGCCATACCCGCTTGCTGGGCGGGCGCGCCTCGATCGCGCCGGCGAGCCTGTGCAGCTCGCGACGCAGGAGTTCGATGCCTGCGCCGGTTTCGATTGACGTATGGACGACGACAGATGCTGTGAGTTCGACGTCTGCGAGCGCTTGGGCGACGTCTTCTTCGGCGAACGCCAGCGTTTCCTCATCGACCAGGTCCGTTTTGGTGATCGCGACAAGAATTCGCTGCACGTTGAGCAGCTGGCATACGCTCAGATGCTCTCGTGTCTGCGGCATCACCCCATCGTCCGCCGCCACCACCAGCAACGCTGCGTCGACACCACCGACGCCCGCGATCATCGCGTGTACGAGCCGCTTGTGGCCGGGCACGTCGATGAAGCTGACGTTCGAATTCGGAAGCTCAGCGAAGCCAAGCTCGATGCTGATGCCACGTCGCTTCTCGTCGGGAAGACGGTCGGTGTCCGTCCCGGTTAGCGCCCGCATCAGCGATGTTTTCCCGTGGTCTACATGACCACAGGTCGCGATGACGGTCCGGCGTTCGGGCATGGGCGGACTATAGTGCAAGGCCCGCCAGCCTCCATGAACGGAAGGCGGCGGACCTTCCGTGGCGTCAATCGAGGAGGAACGTGACCTTGAGATTCACGCGGTACTCGGTGACTTTGCCATCGGCGACCACTACTTCTTGGTCCTTGACCCACGCGCTTTTGATATTGCGGATGGTCTTGCTGGCGCGCTCGACACCGGTCGTGACGGCGTCTTCGAAGCTCTTAGCGGATCCAGCGATAATTTCGGTCGTTTTTGCAACAGCCATAGTCTCTCCTGTGGGGTAAGTGCGCGCGTTTCACGCGCGCGCAAGACACTCCAACCCGTGCCGGGTGTCAACCGCGGGCGGGGACTAGCCGTCGAGTACCAGCAGCCATGAAAACACAGCCGCGAAGTGGCTACGCGCGTCGGCTCCGAAGTCCCCGTGCCCGACACCGGGCAGCTCGAAGTACCGCGCGCGGATGCCTTCATGCTTCAGCAGGCCGGTCCCGAACGTCATGGGATGCGTGTGCTCGCGTTCGCCACCGACCAGGGCGACGGCTCGAACGCGGCGTAGCCGCCAGGCTGACGGTTCGACCGGCATGCCGCCCAGCACCACCCAGGGGAACAATTCGGGCGAGGCGGCGTGAAGTCTCTCTGCTCGCTTGGACCCCTGCGAGTAGCCGATCAGCACGACGGCGGTCGGATCCAGTCGGCCGCCGCGACGCGCGCGGACGGCTTCGAGGGCACGAATGACGCGCTCCTTCAGGGCCGCTGTGGAGGCGATCCAGTACTTCTTGCCGTTCTTGCATATACCCTTAGCGACGAGGGTGATGAGCGTGCCAACTTCACGGCTCGCCGGCAGCCAAGGACGCGGCGCCAACGGGTCGCCGCAGGCTCCGTGCAGGTACACCAGCGCCCGCCGTTGCGCGGCGGCTGCATGGGCGACGTGAACGGGACGGTCATCGGCGACCGGGACGACGTCGAACCCGTCTAGCGGCACTCCGGTGGGCAGGGTCTCCGGTGGGGCGGCGCTGGCCGTGGGCGCGGCGCTTGGCGCGGGCGGGGCGCTCGGCGGCGCTTTGGGGCTCGCAGCGGCGGTCGATGTCGAATGCGCAGGGGAGGGTGCGATCGACGCGGGCGTCGGCTCGGCGCATGCCGACCCTAGCCACGCGAGCGTGGCCAAGATGGTCGTGGTTGGGTACCGTAGGCGCATGGCGATTTTCGGGCGCGGTTGTTGGAGACGACCGGCGCCTCGCCTGCCCACCGCCAGTTGGCTTTGCCACGACTGGTGGCGGAGCGAAACCGGACTGACTTCATGCTGCTGAGCGAACAGGAGAGGTGGCAGTTAGCGCGTCGGCTCAAGGCGGCCGCCGATCGAGGCGACGATGTCGACGAGATTCTCGAAGACTGCCCGCCGCTGACGCAAGTCGCTTGTCGGCTCGCGTTCATTCTGGGCGAGGCACAGGGACTGTCAGGTGCTTTGATCTATGCGCGCGCAGCCGAACCGATCGAGTTTGAGCTGGCATGTCTGGTGCGTCGGGTTCGCGAAGGTGCCGAGGTGCCAGATCACGCCGACACGGCGCCGACTTCACGTCGTGTCGGCTGGTCCGCGGCGCCTCCTCCGCCGGCGGATTCGAGTTCCAACAACGTGCATCCACCTGAATCCTCACGTTCAGCGGCTGAGCCGGACGCGCCGCGGTCAGAGTCCGAGCCGCCTGACTCCTCCAGCTGAGCGGTTGTGCCCGGATATCGGATCACGATTCGAGCAACGTCCGCAGGCGTTGGGTCGCTTCGGTCAATGCATCGCGATAGTGAGCGCACCCGGTCAGGCTGAGATGGAAGTTTCCGGGTGTGCCGATGACCCGCCCCCGCGCGATCACGGCGTGGATCGCCTGAGTCGTGTCCGCGAAGGCCAGTGTGTGAAGGGGCGCGTGCCCTGGCCAAAAGCTCGGGTGGTCTAGACGCCACGCGACCAGATTCGCCAATGCGCCAGCTTGCAGAACGCCGGCATCAAACCGAGGGTGGAGTGAGCCGGGAATGCTCCACACGCGGTCCAAGAGCGTGTCGGCGGAAGCCTCGGGCGCGAGGCGCTTGAATTGCTCATCGCGATGCCGGCCTAGCGTCCTGGCGTCGGTCGGAGCTCCTGACGCCGCGAATGCTTCAAACGCGGCGGAATGACCCACGCCGCGGGTTCGCGCGGCGGCTAGGAACCGTAGTTCCTTTTGCACGTTCATGGAGTCGTTGCTCGCGGCGGCGTCGGTCGCGACTGCCCAGGGCAGGCCGGCTTTTGACCACACATCGTGACGCGCGGGGTAGCCGAACACGACTTGGGAGTACGGGCATATGACGCCCGCTGCCCCAGCCTGAGCTAGGTCGTGCAGTTCACGCTCGCTGACGTACAGCAAGTGTGCGAACAGCGCTATCGGGGCGTCGGCGATGCCTAGGTCGAGCAGCCAATCTGCGGGAGACTTTCCGTGACGCTCGCTCGCGCGGGCGTGTTCTTCGGGGGTTTGCGCAAGGTGCGCGTGCAGAGGAACGTTCAACTGGCGTGCGGTGTCGATCGCCCGGCGCCACAGCCGTGCGCTAACCGTGTCGGTGGCGTGGGGGCCGACAGCCGAGAAGATGCCGTCGTCGCGTTCGTTGAGGGCCGCGCTGGCCGCCAGGGCTGCTTCGAAGTCCCGCGAACCGGGTCCGGCGAGATCCTGCAGCGTTGGTGCTACGACGCCGGTCACGCCAACGTCGACTAATGCACGGGCGATTTCTTCCGCGAAGTAATAGTGGTCCCACACGAGCGCCACGCCGCTGAGCACGCTTTCGTAGGCTCCGACGCACGCGAAGGCGTAGACATCCTCGGCGCTCAAGCGCGACTCGTAACGGTAGAACAGGTCCTCGACCATGTTTCCGGTGGCGGTCTGATGAGCATCAAAGGAACGCAAGAAACCTAGCGCGATGTGGGTATGCGCGTTGATGAACGCGGGGCTTACCAGCAGGTCGCTGAAGTCCAGGACGCGCGCGACCGTCGCCCCGGCCGGCTCCAGAGGCTCGCCGTCCGGGACCTCGACGATTTCTGAAATCTTCGGGCCGGAGATCGCGATGCGCGCCCGTCCAAGACGCAACGGTGAGTCGCCCCCCCCGAGCACCGCGCGCTCGGTGAGGATTAGGGTGTCCTCTGCGCCGTAGTCGCTCAACGGAACGGGCGTCCGCCTCGCGCGTAAGCGGCGGCCGAGTTGCACAGGTTAATGGCCATCAGGCTTGTCTCGTCGTCGGCTCGCTTCAGGTAGACGCTCGCGACCAGCTCTTGAACTTGTTTGTTCTTCGGATCGGCTTCCAGCGCGTAGTCCGCAAGGTGGCAGGCGAGGCGCATGTCCGTAGTTGCGAGCTCAGCGGCCCTTTTCGCGAGCGTCTCGGCGCCGCCGGTTAGCGCAGCGATCTCCGCCGCAAGGGCGTCGCGGGGCGCGGGCTTGAGGTCGCTGGGTCGCCCTCCCCACCAGCCGCCGTAGAACCGCACGACGTTGCGTACGATGAACTCCGCTTCGTCGTATACAGGCTGCAGCCACGGGGACTTGCTCACGGGTAGTTCGACCCTTGAGACGATATCGACGTGCGGAGGAGATCCGTCGTTCATCACCGCGAGCGTCCGCTCGACGATAGCGTCTAAGAAGTCGGCCGTTTCGAGCAGCATCTGTTGGATCTG